>NZ_JBFTQB010000747.1:0-3307 GCF_056398785.1 Paenibacillus sp. 01T422
ATCCGTGAGTATACGATTTTACTTGGCAAGGTGCTCGGCAACGCCTTTATTGCAATTTGTCAGGCGGCGGTCATCGTCGGCACAACCGTCCTATTTTATCATGTCGATTGGGGAAAATCGTATGGGCTGCTGGCATTGATATGCTTTTTTGTCATCGTAGCATCCATGAGTCTCGCCGTTTTAATAGCTCTCATAGTGAAATCGTCCAAAGGAATCTCAACCATTTTCCAGATGGTGGTGCTGGTTATGTCTTTTCTAAGCGGAGGTTTTACACCTCTACCTGATGGATTTTTGCGTCAAATTGGTGATTTCACTCTGAATCACTGGGCTATGCAAAGTATGTATCGCATTATGTTAGGCAGTGAACCCTCCGTCTTAGGTCATCATTTATTCGTCTTGGGGTGCATTAGCGGTGGATTGCTGCTCGTCTCTTTCATCGTTTACCGAAAGGCGGGATACCATGAATAGTTTGTTTATCGCCTTTAATATGCTTCGCCGCACGCTTTTACAAAAAAGAGGTTTACTGATGTATCTGCTCATCCCTGCGGGTGTGGTTTCCTTAATCATTGGTATTATGGGGCAGCAGCAGGAGCATCGGGTTGATATTGGTTATATCAATATGGATCGCGGTCCGCTTGGTGCTCACTTGGTGCAGGAGTTGACGGGGCTGCCGGATTACAGACTGAAGGAACAGGATTCCGAGGCTGCTTTGAAGGAAGTTGTTACGAAGCAAAAAGTTGGAGCTGCCTTCGTCATTCCGGAAGGATTCAGTCAGACGTTGTTGAATGGCTCTGCGCCGCAAGTAGATATGTATCAATTGAGTGTGAGTGAAGCGACGGTTACATTGAAAATAACGCTGGATAATATCCTTACTGGCTATCAAGGAACTGTTGATGTACAGCGCAAGCAAGGACTTCAGGAGAAATCACTTTCGGACGCCGTGGAGAAGACTTTGACCCAGCTGGAAAAACACCAAGTGAAAGCGCGTGTCACGAATCTGAACTTGTATGTGAATCCGAATATGCATCTTGTCATTGGCTTTATGCTGATGTTCATGATGGGAGTCATCAATAATACGATTTCCGTTATTATGGAGGACCGGAGAATGCGGACGATGGCAAGAACCTTCACGGCACCGGTTCGCTCCATCGAAATTATGCTTGGCAATTTTATTGGCAGCTTTTTTGTAGGGACATTGCAAGTGCTTGTTATCTTGATCGTTACTCGCTATGTGGCTCTATATGATTATGGGCTGCCGTTCTTCACGCAATTTGTTATGCTGGAGTTTTTCTTATTAGCGAGTATGGGGATTGCCAGCGCCATTGCGGGTTTGGTGAAGAATGCGTCCAATATGAGCATGATCAACTCTTTGATCGTTACCCCAACCTGCATGCTAGGCGGCTGTTTCTGGCCCATTTCATTGATGCCGGAGTGGATGCAGAAAATCGCCAATTTCGTTCCTCAGAAATGGGTGATAGAAGCCATCCAGCTTATGGCTGCAGGGCAGCCTCTGTCTCACATGTGGATGCACATGGCTGTGCTTACCTTGTTTGCACTGATTCTGCTTGGTATCGGCACTGTGATTTTGAGACCTGAGGATGCTGAGGTAGGTTAAACCGTTCTCGAGCATGAATAAGAAATAAAGGGCTGCTGGCGTGTTGCCAGTCAGCCCTTTCGTATTTGAAGTGGATTAGATAACGAATGCACTAGAAATAATAACTAACAAAATAAAGAGAACCAAAATTGCTGCGGCAGAATTATAACCACCAACACCACCAACACCATCTACACCAGCTGCATAACCCATTCAAATCACCCTTTCGCTTATTAATTCTGTTCGTTTGTCTTACAGAGATAGCATATGGCCTTCCCCCTAGGTAGGAATGGGCTAATGGACCTGTATACGGATGATTGTGCTCCTGTACCTATTTGATCGATATATGTAAAGAAAATGTGCTACAATGAAACGATTGATTCCTCTTATTGGACAAGGTTCAATTATAGATAACGAGTGAAATGAAGGAGAGAACGGGAATGGCCGTTACGGCGAACGAGGTTGCAGAATGGATGCTTGAACAATTGAAATCCGCAGGGATTTTACATCAGAAAGAAGCAGTTGACTATATTATTCGGCATTATGGAGAATCCTTTATCTATGTCAACGAAAATGGGAATCAAGCGATTTCCAAAGAGGTCAAAAAAATATTCAAGAAACTTCATGGCGGTAAAGCGGCTTGGGAGCGGGATGGATTTTTCTGGGGATGGCATTAAATTGGACATCTCTGCATAGCAGAAACCGCTTTCCATTTTTTGTTAGGCTGACGCCGCGGTCATACAGGCATCAGCTTTTTTTGTACGTTTTTCCTTAAAAAAATGTCAATAATCCAAGTTGCTAAAACATAGAATTCATAATAAGATAAGGATAAGAAGATAAGTTGTCTGAATATTTAAATAAAATCAAACGCACCAATTATGGAGGGGATTGCCGTGAGTAAGAGTCATGAAGTGGAGTACTGCAACCTAGAGTTACGATTTGATCGCCGGCTAATCCGGAACTTCATTAAAGCGCTCATTCAGGAAGGTTATTCTCTGTATTGGAACGAAAGTGAGCTGCAGTTCATCATTTCCATTCGTACAGGACGCAAGCTGATTAAGCTAAAGTTTGAGCGAATTGGTGAAAAGTATAAAATTGTGGGTAATTATTCGTTCAAGGACGAGAAGCTCGCGGAAATGATGGAGAAATTGATTGGTGACACACGCGGTCATGCCGTAGTCAAAAGATTTAAGGATCGGCAAATTCTCATTGAGAATATTATGTTCGGGGAAATTATTCGCATGGTTGAGATTAGCGGCATCGAACATAAAGTGCTGTATCAGAAGGAGCCAGCCGTGACAGTAGAAGAAGTCATGCAAGCGCTGCGATCCAAGCGTACCGATGAGCGAATCCCTATTTTGCGTATGGAGCTCGATTATGAACTGGCAACCTTGCATGATGCTATGACATCTGGGGATGCCAAAGCCATTATGGAGAGCAAAACCAAGTTGCTTGAAATGCGTCAAGAAATGCTTTTATTGGAGATGTGAGAATGAATAGTGGATTTGAATAAGAAGAGAGCCTGTATTATACATACGGACTCTCTTTTGTGTTTCTTGGTGTCTGTGGATAAGAAGAAGCGTATTTACTAGGATTTTTTGCTTAAACTAGTAATAGACCGCTCCCTAGAAAGGGAGTTTTTTATTGAAAAAAATTATTGTTAACGTGTGCATGAATGTGATATGCTTCTGATAGAGGTGAAGGAATGAGCGT
>NZ_JBFTQB010000748.1:0-3303 GCF_056398785.1 Paenibacillus sp. 01T422
CGTCAGGGGTTGTCGGCACTTTCATATTCAGCTTTTTCAGCCAATCGTTGCGGATGAAGAAGCTTCGACTGATGCCGTTTACATTATCATAACCTGGAACGCCAATGGTTTTTCCCAGATATGACATCGCATCCCAGGAGTCCTTGGCGAAACGCTTCTGCAATTCGGGAAATTGATCCAGGTACGGAGTCAAATCCGCAAGAACCCCTTGGTCATAATATTGTGCGAGATCGGATCGGCTCTTCAAGAAGATCAAATCTGGAATATCTCCACCGGCAATGAGCGTATTCAGTTTGGTTGTTGATTGCCCAGCTTGAGGAATCATCATATCCAAGTCGATATTCATCGCTTTTTCCAACATTTGACGTTGAATATCTTCATCACGCGGAGGTATTGGAGCGGCAGCGTTGAAAGTCCCTTGGTTAAACATCGAAATTTTCATTTTGTTCGCAAACTTGTTTCCCTCGGATTGAGGGCTGCCTGAAGCTGTCGGCTTCACGACTTCTTGGTCCCCACATCCTGACAATAGCGTTCCCAGCGCTACGATAGCGGCCAGAACAGTAAATGTAAGCTTTTTACGTTGCATATTGACCTCTCCTTTTGCTTGTATATATATTATCATGGTGTCCCAGAAACAACCTAGGTAGAATTGCCTTTAGCCTTTAATCGATCCCATGAGCACCCCCTTCGTAAAATGCTTCTGCATAAAAGGATACACGATCAAAATCGGAACCGTCGTCACGACGACAGCCGCCATTTGCACAGCGAACTTGCTGACCGTCCCGGAATTGGCAATCGAATCCGCGCTTTGTGTTGCGACGTTAAGCAGAATGTTGCGCAAGACGACTTGAAGCGGCATTAGGTTCGCATCATTCAAATAGACAATCGCATCGAAATAACTGTTCCAATGCCCCACTGCGTAAAATAAGGAAACGGTAGCAAGAACGGGCAAGGACAGAGGTAAAATGATCCGCCATAGCGACTGAAGTTCACTTGCGCCGTCAACCCTCGCCGATTCCTCGATTTCAGCAGGCAATTGCTCGAAAAAGCCTTTAATAATCACCAGATTAAAAGCACTGATGAGACTCGGAATAATCAACACCCACGGGCTGTCCAAGAGTCCCAGCGAGCGGATTAGCAGATAAGTAGGAATTAACCCTCCGCCAAACATCATGGTAAAGACAATGAAGATTAAAAATGCGCTGCGCCCTGRTAAATATTTTTTGGATAAAGGATAGGCTGCTATGATCGTAAAAAGCACATTAAGTGCTGTGCCTACAACCGTTCGGAACAACGTAATCTTATACGCCTGCCCTATGCCATGAGAAATGAATACTTCTTTATAGGCTGTAAAAGTAAAGGATTCTGGTATAATAACAATTCCTCTTCTTAACACTTCCGATTCTGGCGTCACAGAAACAGCAACCACATATAGAAAGGGAAGCAAACAAAGTAGGGATAGCCCAATAAGAATCATATAGACGGCTGCTTGCCATACTTTTTCCCCGATTGTCAGATTAATCATACGAAAACCACCTCACCAAATTTGCCCATCGAATTTTTTGGCGAGCTTATTTGCAGCCAAAACCAAAATAAATCCGATGACAGCTTTAAACAATCCTACAGCCGTAGCCAAGCCAATCTTAAGACGCTCCAATCCTTCACGGTAAACCCATGTGTCGATAATATCGATCTTCTCCTGGTTAAAGCTGTTGGCGAACATGAATATTTGGTCAAAGCCAGCGTCCAGAATATGACTTAATTTAAGAATCAGCATCAGAATAATGACCCCTCGAATGCCGGGTAAGGTAACATGCCATAGCTGCCTCCATTTGGAAGCGCCATCAATTCGAGCCGCTTCATATAAGCTTGGATCGATTCCTGCTAATGCGGCAAGGTACAATATCGCTCCCCATCCAATATCTTTCCATATTTCAGATAAGATGATCAGCAGTCTGCCCCAGGCAGGTTCCGTTAGAAAGGAGATCGGCTGAGCACCATTTTCCTTCAAAATCATATTAATAAGGCCATCTCCTGGGGCTAATAAAGCCACCATCAATCCATAAACAATGACCCATGACAGAAAATGCGGCAAATAAGTGATTGTTTGAACGATTTTCTTAAACCAATGGGTATATACTTCATTGAGCAGCAAAGCGAGTACGATGGGAGCGGAGAAACCGAACAACAACTTATACAGCGATATGAGAATCGTATTTCTCATGATGTCCCAGAAATAAACGCCGTTAATAAAATCTTTGAAATTTTTCAATCCCACCCATGGGCTATCCCATAGCCCCAAAGCCAGGTTATAGTTTTTAAAAGCAATAATGATTCCCGCCATAGGAATGTATTTGAATACAGCAAAGTAAACTAATGCCGGGAATAAAAGAGCATACATCACTTTATGCCTTTGTATCGTTCTTATCCATGAATTCCGCTTATGGGGGAAGGGAATGGCGTCCTCTGCCAATTTTGCTTGCATCTCATCACCTCGTCTTTATTTCTATTTGTATAATAGCATCCGCCTGTCGGATAAATTTCTGTAATTTCAAGAATTTCTTATAAGATATTAAGTAAATGGCGTCTTGGGAAATTCCTATACAAGTGAGAAACAAACGGACAGGGTGACCGTCACCGTGGATTTGACGCAGCAAAGAACCGCGCAGCATCAAGCCTTAGCGGTTCTTTCCAACTGACGTATTATTAATTTTCTATTTCAAGGAATCTAATAGACGCTTCAATTGCGGATTCAGGTTCAATGTATTTAAAATGATCGTCAAAGCTTCAGCTCGCGTGATCTGCCCAGTTCCAAGTGAAGTGACTTCCATCCATTCAGCCGTAGCAGCTTGACCCACTCCATTATTTGCCCAGCCTGAAGCCAATTCCTCTCTGAACGTACCTATGACTAATAAGCCTGGTCGATTGGGATTTTACCGCTACCTGCACTGCCGCTGACGAATACGAACGAAGATGCACTGGCACGAGACTGTTCGAACGCCTCGCGCAGCAAATCAGGCGTACGATTGATTCTGCCTGTTTGTTCCGGAGATAGGTAGGCATAATTTGTCATTCGAGTGTCTGAGAGAACAGCTATATTCATTTCCGACTGGATATGAACACTGGTTGGATTCAAACCACCAATGAACGTGTTCTGTTTATGAGCCGTATATACCCAGTCCGTTAGTGCTATATTTGATTCTTTCTCCTGATTCCATCTACGTCTAAAGCTACCTTCCAGTGAAGTCGGTCTTTAATCTGGTAAATTGTTAGCAYGGTAGCATGGTAGTATAACTCCTTGAG
>NZ_JBFTQB010000749.1:0-5377 GCF_056398785.1 Paenibacillus sp. 01T422
ACCTACGCCTGTATGACCTGCATTATCTTTGAGAATCACGATGTTACGTGTGAAGAATGGAGCATGAGCCCCGCTAAGATTGAATAGCATGCTATCGTGCCCTGCAACTGGAATTACTTTTAGTTCGGTAATGATTGGAGTACTGGAAGTTTGGTTTCTCGATTGCTCATTAAGTAGTTCTTGTTTCATGTCTGGTCTCTCCCTTTCAATTGGATGAATACCGGTTAAATGATGGTGAAAAAGAATTAGCTACCTAGGCTAAATTGTACCACGTCCTCTAGCTCCTAAGTACTTAAATACGTCATATTCACATATTTTTGTTAGGGATTAGTATGAACTCGCTGGAGAGGAAGTTGAAATCATGGTTTATTATAAAAAAATGAAGATCGATGGTTGGGAGCTATTTTTCCGCGAAGCCGGAAGTCCGGATCATCCAACCATCATCCTTCTTCATGGTTTTCCAAGCTCATCCCATATGTTCAGGGATTTGATTCCTCATCTGGCAGACCGATTTCATATCATTGCGCCTGATTATCTAGGATTTGGAAATAGCAGTATGCCTTCCATAGAAGACTATTCATACACCTTTGAGAATCTATCGATTATGATTGAAAAGCTTATTGATTCTCTCTGTATTTCTCAATATATTTTGTACACCCATGATTATGGGGGACCAATCGGCTTCAGACTGGCTGTTCGCAATCCGCATCGCATTCTCGGGTTCGTTATTCAGAATGCCGTAGTTAGTGCCAACGGATTAGGGAAACCGTTCGATCTTTTCAAAGCACTTTGGGTGGATCGAAATCCTGCAACCGAAGCAGCTTTTGCCAAGCTAGTAACCTTTGAATTTACGCAAATGCAATATGTAACTGGCGTGTGCCAGCCTTATCTGATTAGCCCCGATGGTTATTTAATGGACCAATTATTTTTGGATCGACCGGGTAATAGCCAAATTCAATTGGAATTAGGCTACGATTATCGGACCAATGTGGCACAATACCCTGTTTGGCAGCAATACTTACGAACTTATCAACCTCCTATCCTGATAACCTGGGGCAAAAATGATTTTATCTTTACGTTGGAAGGAGCTCTTGCCTTCGGAGAACTATCAAATTGTGTGGAAACTCATTTTTTGTGCGGAGGGCATTTTGTTCTGGAGGAACAAAGCCAGCAAGTTGCTGAACTTATCAAACGCTTCTTTGGTCGTGTATATGCTTGGGGTTCTACTACTTAAAAATACGAAAAAGGAGCTGCCGCAAGGCAAGCTCCTTCACTATTATTGGAGATAGTTAAATCGTATTGCTGTTAATGTACTCTCTAAGGCAAGGATACGGACCACTAAGGATATGTGCCATGGTGACGATAAAGTTGTGATGATCCTCCAAAATTTGGGGAGAGGTTCCGACGCGATTGGCTAGCGATTGTTCAACCGCTAATTCCTTTTCTGAGCTTAGTTGATCGAGCAGCTCATTGCTCTGAGCGACCGTTTTGCTTATTTCCATTAAAGTCTGTGTTTCTACGTCTGATGGTCGGTAAGCCAAGTTCGGAAATTGAATGTCGAATTTTTCCAAACGCTGTTTTAAGTGAAGAATCTCATGATGACGTTGTGCAGAATTGTTAGATCTCTTCCATGGAAAAAGATTCTTCAGCTCATTGGTTACTTTCCTTAGCAGCATGTCTAGTTCCTCCTATTTTCTCTAGAAGAGAAAAAGGAAGCGAGGGAATAGAACCTCAAGTAGCATGGTTCCAATTAATATTTCTATCCTTCTCTTTCTACGCTGACGAAGTTAGCTGACGGATTCGGGTTGAAAGTTAACCCTAACACGATAGATGTGTACTCACCCCAGGAAACTTGGTTCCCCCGCTTCTTTAATCTAAAGAATTAAGCGTATTTTATCAATTTACTCCAATGCTTAAGGAGAAGCAATAGTAATATTTTCTTATATATGCTATGTCATTAGTCATGCATTCCTTGTAACCAAATCCACTTTATAAATACTGGGAACTCCCTCCATATCCGAGGTAAAGATAACAAACGAGCCATCAGGCGAGAAAGTCGGATGCGRGTGGGCGTCCTGTGTGTTGCCGTATGACTTCCAGCTAGTACCATGGGAGCACAGCCGCTCTTCTTGCCTCAATGCTACATCCACTAAATAAATGAAATGCTGCTCGGGCAATTGTCCGTCCCCTACGATCTGCGTATGGTTGGCATTGGAAATAAAATGGCAATACTTGGAGCTGTTCATCCAGATCTCTTCTTCCAGCGTCTCCGAGTCCATGAACCGGATACTTTCGTGATAGAGATCATCCTTATGCCGGTACACATAGGCAAATCTAGAGCCGTCGGCAAGCCAATATTCATGCGTGATGAGTTCATCATGCGTTTGTTCCTTGGCGCAGCGCAGCCGCGTCCCGTCCTTTTGGACGAGCCAGAGTCTGGCATCGATCAGATGCCCAGGACCTTCATGACAAA
This sequence comes from Paenibacillus sp. 01T422, assembly GCF_056398785.1. Lineage (NCBI taxonomy): Bacteria > Bacillati > Bacillota > Bacilli > Caryophanales > Paenibacillaceae > Paenibacillus > Paenibacillus sp. 01T422. The sequence goes on from NZ_JBFTQB010000749.1 coordinate 2,474, forward strand.
ATAAAATGGTCGATGGATCATGCGGACGAATTTGCGGATGCCCAAGCCAGCAGTTTAGCTCCTCGTGCGCGATGTGACTTGTCCGCTGCTCAATATCGAGGTAGACGATTCGGCAGTGCGGTTGCGCTGCCCATTGAGGCTCGAAGTTGGACCAGTCCCCTTTACTTGGTACGACATCCTTTTCATTTATTTCGACCAAGGCGAGATACTTGTCGTCTGAGCTAAGACCAGGATTCGCATTCGATTTCCATCCTGCAGGTGACGTGTATAGGACCTCTTCCTCAAGCGTGGCCATATCCAATCGCATGATCCGTTGATCCCTGCAATAGATCAAATAGTTATCATCACTCGTCAGACTGCAACTGAAATCGTGGATATCCGGTCCTTCCGTTAATTGCACCGCAGATCCATCAGTTAGATCCATGCGATAAAGCTGACGAGTTCCCTCACGTTCACTAGCGTAAATGAGAGAGCAGTTGTCGTTCGTGATCATTTTATAATAAAAATAAGGATGATGATTCACCTGCTCTGGCGCGGTCAATCGGGTTATAGCACGACCTGTATAAGTATCGTTGAAGGGATGGAACTCATTACGAATCGTAGATCCTTTAGCCATCTATGATCACTCCATTCTTATTAGTCAGCATTGTTAGAGCCGAGGTCTCAGCATCTTCATCTTCTCATCAGGCTTGAACGGTAACGTCAACTGAAGCGCCGAGCGATCAGGAGCACGGAATTCCGCATGAACCTCTGCACTCGCTCCCACTTGTAAGACTGAAGCCGCAGCATCGAGCTCATCTTCCTGTACGCCCAAGCGCCATGCAAACACAGAAGAATAGTCGTACCCTTCGTTCAGCAGGCGCAAATGAATATAGGTCGAATGGTTGCCATTGCGCACATAAGCTAGCAAATTGCGACGCTGATTCCACATCACATCCTTGCTGAAAGTTCCTACACTAACGGGCCCTTCCATATACGTAGTTGCTTGGTTAACGATAACGCCAACCTCGTCTTTGCTAATCGTCTGTACAAGTTCCGCTGTCTCTGTTCGCTTGAACGCCGGTATGTACTTCGCAGGACACCTTATGTCGTTGCCGTACCAGTCCAGATTGTACTTCAGCTGATCATCTGGCATGAATTTCAACTCACCGTGACTGGCGATCTGCACGAAAGATAAAATGTCTGGCGTCATCATCGTATGATAAGCACGGCTGTGTGGGCCAGACCACTGTTTGCTGGGGGCATGGTAATGGTCAGCAACCAGCCCCCATGCGACATCCAGCATCTCCGTGCTAAGCTTTTTCGCTTCCGCAACTTGGGTCGCCGTATAAATGCTGGACAATTCCTGTATCGCAACAATCGTATACGTCGGGCTGTTATACTCTTGGAAAGTTCCCAACTGTTTCGTGTACTCACGAAAGAGTCGTAACCTCTCCAGCCCGTAATTCAAATATTTTGCTTCGCCATAGACCTCACCTGTGAGCAAAGTAACGAAGGCGCCCATGATGGCAATGTTCGTATAGCTCGGACCTACATTACGCTTGATAATGGCGTCGCACGCGCAATAAAGCGAATGCCGAATCTGCTCGCGCAGACCCGGGCTCAGCATATCGGAATGCCTCTGCTCGGCCAGAACCAGCCGCTTCCCACAGAAATCCGCCCAGTTCCAGTCTGGCGGTGCCATCCTTTCGAGCGGCTCCTCGTAGAACCACGACCAGATGCCGAAAGTAGCATTGTCGGGATTCTGATCCTGCAGGCTGATCACTTGCTCAAGTATTCCTTGCGCTTTTTCTACATGAAGAGGCTGGCGACTGTCCAGCAATCCCAGCGCATAGACACAAGCTGCCAAGGTGGGATGAGTAAACGCTACATTTTTCAGCGTGCTATGATATCCCGGCGTATGAAAAGGCTTGCGAACCATCCGCAGCTCAGGCGTGTATTCCTCATGCCATTTCGCAAGCTGTTCAAGCAGCATCTTGTTCGGATCAATTGTCATAGTGAATTACACTCCCTTATCCGTATGAAATAGCCTCCCAACTCCTGTTCGAATCGGGAGGCTGCTTAGCCGTCTATGAAATTTTACTTCCCTTTCACATTGTTCTGATACCAATCCTGCGCTAACTTGTCAACGTTATCGCCGCCAAGACGTTTCCATTCCTTGCGAAGCTGCTCTATCCCCCATTGCGGTGAATATTGGGCACCGCCTGTAATGACTTTCGTTTCAATATCCTCCGACAATGGGCCGAATGAAGTAGACGTCTCGCTCAGCTCAGGGAACGTCGGATTAAACGGAATATCACGTCTATATTTGTTTTTCATAGCCACCTTAAGCGATTCTCCCTGCACCTTGGCATATTCCTGAGAAATCGCGTCCGTCGCTGCCATTACTGTGAAATCCTCTGGTTTGGGACTCCATTGATCTAGTACGGCATACTCTGGCGCATAGATTGTTTCCTTCTTATTTTTCTCGGCATCAATCGTTTGAGGAACACCATTCACCAGCTTGTAATGAACACCTTCTGTGCCAAACCTGACATCGAACCAATTCTTATCGATCCACCAGTCCAGTAATTTGATTGCGGCTTCTGGGTTTTTCATATCCTTATTAAACACAATCAAACGGTTAGCCGGTGGCTCTTGATACAAACCGAACTTCCCATACTTGGTTGATACAGGCTCAAATGGCACAAGCTTTGAATCAGGAACATTTTGCTTCAATTCGCGGTACTCAGCACTAATATTCCAGCTAGCGAAATAGATGCCTGCTTTACCTGTCACGAACAGCTGTCTTTCCTTCTGGAAGTTCTTATCCGTAATATATTCCTTGTCAATTAGTCCTTCATCGAAGAATAGCTTCATCTGAGCAAGCACATCTGTATAGCGATCTGTTAAGCCACCGTACAC
>NZ_JBFTQB010000750.1:0-3301 GCF_056398785.1 Paenibacillus sp. 01T422
ATCATAAATTGCTGATACAATACCTGTCACAGAGGGAATTTGCCGAATATGAGATAGGGAGACAGAATCATTTGGACCAAACCAGCGAAATGAAAATTTCATAAATACCTCCTACGTTCTTTCTATGCACACGTGTGCATGGTGCTGTAGTAATTACCTTATCATATTCAATCTCCAATGTGAAGCCCAATTAATTTAAAAAACAATCTTCATTTCCTCCTTAGAATGTGTTACTATTTTATAAAATCGTGTCACTGCACACGTGAACATAAAAGGTGTAATTCAATTGAAGCTTCGGTTATAAAGTTGGGGCGATATAGACCCAGTAACCGATAACATCGAGGAATGGCACTGGAAATAATAATCAAAGAAGTAGTAGGATAAGATTAAGATATTATTCAAATTTCAGAAATTTCGGGGTGAAAATTCGTGATCGATGTCATCGTAATCGGAGGTGGTCCTTGCGGACTTTCCGTAGGAGCCGCCTTGCAAAAGCAAGGTATGAATTATTTGATTCTTGAGAAAGGTGCTATTGTCAATTCCATCCTTTCTTTTCCTGTTAACATGCGTTTCTACAGCACTAGCGATAGGCTTGAAATTGCTGATATTCCCTTTCTCTCTGAGGAGGAACGCCCTTCTCGGCTGGAAGTGATGAGGTATTATCGTTCTGTTGTATTAAGACAGCAATTGAACATATTAACCTATCATCATGTTACACAAGTAGAACGTTACTTCGCTCATTTTCGTGTTTATTGCAGCAATCACCATGGCCAAGAGTGTGTTTATGAAGCACGCCAACTTGTATTTGCAACCGGTATTTACGATCAACCGAGACTGCTGGGTATTGACGGAGAACAACTTCCAAAAGTAAAACATTATTATACAGAAGGTCACTCGTATGCAGGAAGATCCGTTCTTGTTGCGGGAGGGAAAAATTCGGCGATTGAGGCTGCGATCGACCTTTATAGAAATGGTGCGGAGGTAACACTGGTTCATCGGGGAACGTCCGTTTATCAAGGCATTAAACCGACACTCCTACTCGACATCCGAAACCTGATTGAGAAAGACCGCATCCGATTCTATCCGGAGGCATCGGTGACCGCTATTGAACAATCATTTGTTCATGTGAAACAGGGGGCCGATCTTATCAAGGTTCCCAACGATTTTGTTTTCTCTTTAATCGGGTATCGTCCAGATGTTGCTCTGCTACAGCAATTAGGGATAGAACTTGATGCTGCAACGCTGGTACCTAAGTTTGACATGGATACGTTTGAGACCAATGTACCGAACGTTTATGTCGCCGGTGTGGTAACTGGCGGAATTACGAATAAAGTATTTATCGATGATGGAAGGCTTCATGGGCTTAATATTGCTAAAACACTTACTGCGCACCATTCATCGAAGTAATGAGAATGAATAAAAACCTCGGCACATGCTCACAAGCTTCCGAGGTTTTTTGTATTACTTCAAATATCTTTTTACTTAAGAATAGGGACCATCAGTTCATCCGTTATAATACCTTCTTACGCACTAAATATAAGAAAAATGGTGCTCCAAGCACCCCCATTACAATCCCTACCGGCAATTCAATCGGTGCAAATATGACACGAGCAATTGTGTCAGATATTGTAAGTACACCCACACTTAATAATACACATGCTGGAAGCAGCCAGCGATAATCGCTGCCGATAAGCAAGCGGGCCGAATRAGGAACAATCATTCCTACAAAGCCTAGAAGTCCTACGATACTAACGGTGCTGGCTGCAAGTAGTGTAGCAATTGCTGTAAAGTATATGCGGTGTGACTCAACGCGTAAACCTAATCCTCTCGCCTGCGCATCCCCAAGCGCCATAATATTCAATCGTTGACTCCCAATTAAAGCAAGCAAGGTCCCAATTATCGTGTATGGAAGAAGGATATAAACATGTGGCCAGCTCCTTGCTGAAAGTCCCCCAACCATGAAAATAAGCGCTCCTCCTACTCGATCACTGTAAAATGTGAGTAAAGCCGAAATCCCTGAATTCAACAAAGCAGACACAGCTACTCCTGCAAGAATGACCCTGAGTGGGCTTACTCCGCCGCGCCAAGCCATAAGATAAATAAGTAAAGCGGCTCCAATAGCACCAATAAATGCAACAGGTGTAAGTAAATACGCATAGGCTGGAAATAGGATAAGAATACCGATTCCAAATAAACCCGCACCTGAGGAAACACCAATGATATGTGGGTCAGCCATAGAATTACGCATGACACCTTGAAGAAGTGCTCCTGAAAGCGAAAGACTGATACCAACTAAAGCGGCAACGATTGTTCTAGGCAATCTAATATTCCAAATTATTTCGTGATAAGTGCTCTGTCCGCCGAACAAGGAGCGTAATACATCCGGTATTGATATAGTTACCGCCCCACATATAAGACTCAGAACAAGACCTAACAAAGCGAAGAGTGCAAGTACAATAAGCATACTCGAGCGCCATATGACGTTTTTTTGATAACTGATCATTTTGCTATACGGCCATAAATATCCGGATAAACTAGTTTAGCTAGATAGGATAACGACTGATCAAAGTTAAATCCAGGATTAGTCACAAAAAGCGAAGATGGAAGAAAATAGATTTTATTTTCTTTGACTGCTCTCAAGGTCTTCCAGGCGGGATTACTCTCTATGTCAGATTTGAGCTTCTCTTTACCGTAGTCTTCTGTGCCATGCACGATGAAGAATAAAAAGTCCGGATCCAACTCAACAAGTTTTTCCAAGCTGTAAGGTGCAGAACTTGGCATCATACCTGATGGGAGGGATTCAGCAACATTTTTTAACTTTAAACGATTTGCAACGTCTAGCGATATCGTCGAGTTTTTCTGAACGCTAATCCCCATTGGCATGATGGTGATCATTGCAAACTTGGGGCTTTGTTGTGGAAGTTTGCTTATAACCGTTTGCATTTTGTTCTCCGTTTGATCAAGCGCAGCTTTAGTCTCTGCTTCTTTCCCGGCTATTTTTCCAAATAGCTCTGCAGCAGCTTTTATATCCTCGTAGCTCTTGATATCGATTAAGGCCAAGGGTACTTTGGAAGAACCTAATGATTCTTTCAAGGAAGTATGGAACAACGATTGACCTATAACCAGATCAGGTTTTAGGCTCATTAATTTTTCCAAGCTAACTTGGTTTATTGTACCGACCTGTGCAACATCCTTGGCCTTCTCTGGAACAGGAATGCCCGGAGCAGTCGCCAATCCAACAGCGCTGCCACCCACCTGATAGAATAACTCTTGAACTTCTGTATTTAACAGAATAACGCGC
>NZ_JBFTQB010000751.1:0-3296 GCF_056398785.1 Paenibacillus sp. 01T422
TCATTTATCACTCTCTTATAGTTATCCCACTTGAAATAAAAGGGGCCAATATTTATATTTTTAGCGCTGGGCTCCACTTTAAGATCTTGCCATATGATAATATCGTCTTCCCTCTGGATATACACAGAAATAAATCCACACTCTTCGTCCCCGCACCATGGACAAACAAGAATTGGATATCGAAAGTATAAATATTCATGTTGTTTATTTAATAGAAAATAATCTATCATGTTTCTTTGATGTTCTTCACTCCCCCACCCTAGAGATGGAACCATATCATGCTTTCTAAGCATTTGGTATAGCGATCTACCATCGATAATTAAGTCAGCAAATTTAGTGTTTTTATTCCTATCTTGATTCGGGTCAAATTCATCATATCGACTTGCAGGTCTAGTCTCTAAGTAATTTAAGGTTTTCATATTAATCTTATCCTTTACATTATTTACTGGGATTTCACCTAACTTCTTTTTTGTATCATTTCAAATCATTCTTGGCTAAGTCCAAAGCAACGGCTATTTTAATCTGATTTGTTTTACTGAGTCCCTTAACCAAATTCTCTAATGGACATACTTCAACTATTGGAGCTATTTGATCATCGTAACGATCCAGTTCAATCGTAATGACTGTGTCAATATCCACTAGAAAAGTAATTATATCTTCCCCTTGCTCGAGTATCCAATATAAGATATACGCTGTTTTCATTTCGGGGAAGCTCTCTCTAATAATTTTTAAAAATCTTTGCATGGATATATCGTTAAAGATACGAATTCTTGAAGATTGTAATTCTTTTCTATATGCCTGCTCTGTCATTGTCCCTCTGAGCCTCATGACTTGCCCTCCTCTCCTAATGGAAGGGCAGCCAATTATCTTTGCAGGCTGCCGCGGTATTTTGAACTATCGTTCTTTCGTTAGCTGAATGGAATAAAAACGTTTTTCATTCCTTTACTTCTACTAATTTTTCATCTTCTCCATCCACTTCAAGAACTGGCTTGTCAAACGCTTTTAGAATGGAATCTAAATTGTTCTTTAAATGCTCTTTGCTATCACCGGTAAGTACATTTTTACCCCATATACACGAATTAGGTATGTCATTCTCATATTAAACTTCACAAACATCATAGGAAACCAAACCATTTTTTTCAATCCTTTTTTATAATCCTGTAATTCCAGTATTTATTCAATTTGCATTCTCCTTCGAATGACTGGCGGCGCAAAGTCAGTATTATACTAATGTTCTCCGTTAGAGTTCAATAAATAGAACTTTATTCCTCAGTTAAAACTCTCCTTGTCACCTCAAATGTTTTATCTAAATTATGTTTATCTTCTTCTCGTGTATATCCAACTGTAAAGTTGTCTTTTCCGAGTTCCAGTAACAATTGTTTTGCTTTTTGTCTAATATCTCCCCAAATAGGGTTTGTGAAGAGTTCTTCATTATGCGTATAAAATTCGGGGTATGTTTTATTTGCAATCTGCACTAAATATTCATCAAACTCATCAAGTGCTTTAAATTCGTTATCATTAAACATACCATTATGCTTATATTCTTCTTTGCGAGAATTGTAGTAACAATCAAAATCTGTAACAATTTCGTCACCAACACAACCATAACCTGTAATCTCAATCTGTTTTTCAGGAGGATATGACAGTACTAAAATGGATATTATTAATTCTTCGTACATCTTAGTTATAAGGCTCTTATTCATATCTTCACGCACCTATGTCTATCAGATACTAAACGTTGTTCTACATCGGTTTCAAATTAACGTTCTCCCGTTAGTTCAAACATCAAAATCACCAACGTAACACTAATTTCGCTAGCTATTTACAATTTTCACTGCGTCCCCGATATATTTTTTTGTTGCAAGTTCGATAATCCAGTACGGAGGTTTTTCCATCTTTTCAATTATTTCATCACAAAATAAAAAATAATGTTTGTACCAAATAAGTCTAGATTCAAGCATAATGCCTATTTTTCTTGCGAATTGTTTGTTAAGTTCAAACTTCATAAGTCACCTCCGAAAACACCTAATTGAACATATTCTTCGCTCAAAACAGTAATTCCTTTCGTACTATTAATCCCCATTATTTTGAGCTCCGTTAGCGTAACGCGGTACCGGAGTTTCGATTGTTTGCCTCTGACTAAATAAACTTAAAATTATTATCATTAGGAACTCAATTTTTAATAAGGTCCTCCCCCGGTTATACGTCCATTCACCGCACCAATATGCAGTTTTAAAGCGGAATATGCTCTAAAATCACCTACACCAATAGCTTCGAAAGTTTTGGCTACATTGCCGAAATCATGACTTGTTATTGCGATTTCTCCAATTTTCTCATCTTTTTCATTGTAAAAAGATAAATTCGCTCCTACCATATTTTCTTCATTTGCCATATTTTCCATCTTCAATTGCCCAGTTACTTTTGTATTCTCTCCAACTCTCGTTAATATGAGATTCCCTACTGAGATCCCCTTATAATTTGGATCCATTACATCTAAGGGACCATTTTTTATAACAATTGTTTCATTGTCAGTATCATAATCAATCGCAGCGCCAATATTTTCAGCTACAAATCGAATCGGCACATACGCATGTCCGTCGTAATTCAGTACCTTATATTCCTCGCCTATTTCAACACCTTGCCCATTAAACTGAAATTTAACAGCGAATAACAAAGCTTGAATCGATTCAGACGCGAAAGCAATGCTTGAAGCAGAAATGGAGATTCCCAATAAAGCACCTATGATAATTTTCTTCATTTAACAAATTCTCCCATTCAAATTATTTGCTTTATTAGACGTTTTTATTTCCGTTTTGTTGCTGTCATAGGATAAAAAAGAGTCTAACTAAAAAAGGCATAAGCCTGGTAAATTACCAAGATCATGCCTTAGAGGGCTGCATAAAGTTGTCTTACTTTATGGGTCACTTCACTACCTGATGCCTTCATGATAGTGATTGCGCTAACGTTCGACGTTAGTTTAATTGTGAGACCATTATTGGGGGAGTTCCTTAATGACTCCATCCAAGGGTCCTATAATTTGGACAAATTCACCTGTATTAGCCTGGATATCTACTCCATAACCATCAACCATAACTGACCATTGCCTATTTCCTATTATTTTGTTCCAAACAGTATCATTCGTAAGTACACAATATTCAGCTGGTTTTTCTGTATCTATATCTTCTGCGCTCATTTTTTTGTTGATTAACTGAATATATTCTTTTGCTTTGAAGATAGCATTATCTTCGGTGAGAATTGGCTTTTGAAATTGATAAGTAATAAATAGACTTATTGAT
>NZ_JBFTQB010000752.1:0-3293 GCF_056398785.1 Paenibacillus sp. 01T422
GAATTTCTCTCCTCCAAAGAGGAGGAAACCGAAGATGAATCCTAAATTTTTCAACCAATTGGGTTTGGCGATGCGGGCAGGAAAGCTTGTTACCGGTGATGAAGGCGTCTTTAAAGCCATTCGTTCAGGAGAAGCCAAACTTGTCATTATGGCGGAGGATGCTTCGGCTAATACACGTAAGAAATTTCAGGATAAATGCCAATTTTATGGGGTAACTCTCATGGAAATTGGAACGAAGTATGAATTGGGCCGCAGCATTGGTAAAGAGATGCGTGTCACCATAGGTGTATTGGACGGAGGCTTCGCGCAGATGCTGCAGAAAAGTCAAGAAAATCCTGCGGAGGTGGAACATATTGACCAATAAACAACAAGATAATAAAGATAAAACCCGTGTATACGAATACGCCAAACAGCTCAATATGAGCAGTAAAGAGATTATCACCATTCTCAAACGTTTAAACATCCCTGTTAACAATCATATGAGTGTAATGGAAAATGACGCGGTTAGTTCCGTGGAGAAATTTTTCCGTGATATAAAAGCTAATGCGGCTGCCAAACGAGCAGCTACGGACGGAGGAAATGTGAGTTCATCAACGACGAATCAGAATCCTGCATCGCAGGCTCCAGCACAAGAGAATAAAGGTGCAGCAACGGGGGCTTCTAAGCCTGTTGCTTCTTCAGAACAATCAGCCAACAATACAACTAGTGGTGCAGTGACACCACAATCAACGACACAATCAACAACACAATCAACAACAACTACGCAATCTACATCCAACGCGACAAGTCGCCCATCTCAGCCTCAGCGTGATGGACGCCCTCAAGGTTCTTCGCAAGGCGGACGTCCAAGCGGTCAAGGTCAGGGTGGACAACGCACAGGTTACCAAGGCCAAGGCGGTCAACGCCCAAGCGGTCAAGGCTCATCACAAGGTGGACAACGCACTGGTGGCTATCAAGGCTCATCGCAAGGCGGACAACGTCCAAGTGGCCAAGGTTATCAAGGCCAAGGACAGGGTCAAGGTCAACGTTCCGGGTACCAGGGCTCTTCACAAGGTGGGCAACGTCCAAGTGGTGGTGGATCAACAGGCGGGTATAACAGCCAACGTCCGAGCGGTCAAGGCTCCTATCAGGGTCAAGGCCAAGGCGGAGCTCCACGCACTAATAGCAACTATGCGGGATCTCGTCCTAACCAAGGTGCAGGTGCATCTACTGGCGGCGGACAAAGCGCAAATAGTGGCCGTCCGCAAGGAGCGACTCCTAACCGTAGTGCTGGACCAAATCGTCAAAACAAACCTTTTGACAACCGTAACAATAACCAAAGCGGAAGACCTGTAATTCAAGAAGCTAAACCGCAGTTCCATGTTGGAGCAACAGCAGCTGAATTGGATGATGCAGCAGCGAAGGCTGGCGTAATTACAACTAAGAAATCCAAACCAACGCCTAAACGTTTTGATGATAACCGCTCTGGCGGTAACCGTGGGCCATCCGGCAACAACCGTGGCAACCAACGTGGTAATAACCGCGGCAGATATCAGCAAGAAACCGTTAAAAAAGAGAAAATTGATAACACACCTAAGAAAATCATCGTTCGCGGCAGCATGACGGTTGGTGAAACAGCCAAATTGCTCCACAAAGATGCTTCGGAAGTTATCAAAAAACTTTTGTTCCTAGGGACAATGGCGACAATCAACCAAGAACTTGATTTGGACGCTATTCAATTGATTGCAACTGAATTCGGCGTTGAAGTTGAGATTAAAATTAAAGTCGAAGAAGACAACTTCGAGACGATTGAAGAAGTGGATGATGAGGCAGATCTGCTCGAGCGTCCACCAGTTGTTACAATTATGGGTCACGTTGACCATGGTAAAACGACACTTCTGGATGCTATTCGTAAAACAAGCGTTACCGAAGGTGAAGCTGGCGGAATTACGCAGCACATCGGGGCGTATCAAGTTGAAGTTAATCATAAGAAAATTACATTCTTGGATACACCTGGTCACGAAGCGTTTACAACAATGCGTGCCCGCGGTGCACAAGTTACGGATATAACGATTGTCGTCGTAGCTGCAGATGATGGTGTAATGCCACAAACCGTAGAAGCGATTAATCACGCTAAGGCGGCAGGCGTTCCAATCATTGTAGCTGTGAACAAGATTGATAAAGAAGGCGCGAATCCTGACCAAATCAAACAGGCGCTTACAGCCTATGAATTGGTTCCGGAGGAGTGGGGTGGCGATACGATTTTCTGTGAAATTTCTGCGAAACAACGTATCGGACTTGAAAATCTCTTAGAGATGATCTTGCTCGTAGCGGAAGTACAAGAGTACAAAGCTAACCCGAACAAACGTGCAAGAGGAACGGTGATTGAAGCTGAGTTGGATAAAGGAAGAGGCCCAGTGGCTCGTGTCCTGATTCAACATGGTACGCTTAAAGTAGGAGACAGCTTCGTTGCAGGCGTTCACTTCGGCCGTATCAGAGCGATGGTTAATGATAAGGGCAAACGCTTGAAAGAAGCAGGTCCATCTACGCCAGTCGAGATCACGGGTCTAACTGATGTTCCACAAGCTGGAGATCCATTCTTGGTGTATGAGGATGAGCGTAAAGCGAGAGATATCGCGGATCGTCGTTCCATTGCACTACGTCAATCCGAGATGACGGCTAATTCACGCGTGACATTGGATGATCTCTTCAAACATATCAAAGATGGCGAAATCAAGGATTTGAATGTCATTATCAAAGGTGACGTTCAAGGATCTGTTGAAGCACTGAAAAGCTCGCTTGAGAAGATCGAAGTGGAAGGCGTTCGTGTCAAAATCCTACATAACGGTGTAGGGGCGATTACGGAGTCTGATATTATTCTTGCTTCGGCGTCTAATGCGATTATTATCGGTTTCAACGTTCGTCCAGAGTCTGCTGCTAGAGCTACTGCAGATCAAGAGAAAGTTGATATTCGTCTGCATAATATCATTTACAACGTAATTGAAGAAATCGAGCAAGCAATGAAAGGCATGCTGGATCCAATCTTCAAAGAAGTTGTTCTTGGTCAGGCTGAAGTACGTAACGTGTTCAAAATTACGGGTTCAGGAACAATTGCCGGTTGTATGGTTATCTCGGGCAAAATTGCTCGTAACGCTCAAACTCGCTTGATCCGTAGCGGTATTGTCGTTCATGAAGGCAAAATTGATTCCTTGAAACGATTTAAAGATGACCAAAAAGAAGTAGCACAAGGTTATGAATGTGGTATATCTCTGGAGCGTTATCATGATATTAAAGAGGGCGACATTATTGAAGCC
>NZ_JBFTQB010000753.1:0-3290 GCF_056398785.1 Paenibacillus sp. 01T422
AGCGCAGACTTCCGTCATGTGTGATTGATCTATATAGTTTCCCGTTAATGAGGCTCCCACTCGTTTTCACAGCGGTAGCCTCAATTTGTAGTTTGTTAAAGTAATATATCTCGTTTGCTGAATAAAATATACGATCTCACTAAAATCATTCCATCGTAAAAACTATATCAACTAACCTTTGAATGGCTATGGGGACAAGGTAATTTAGAGCAAATTATTGTAATACCATCCGGTATGATCATCATTTGTAAAATCCTTCTGAGCTTTTCTTCTTAGTGTAAGACGCTTCCTTATCAAACAAGTGGCTACCTCGTCAGGATCTCCCAATTTTCCCCATCGATTTCTAGCAAAGAAGGCACACCACTGGGTTTACATGGTCAGATCGGAACCATTATTTAGCGTCAGGCCGACAGTAGTACCATCGGCTTTTACGTATTCGCAAGTTTAACTTCATCCAAAGCTCTCTGCGCCAATCCGTTAACCACGATGTCGTCCATCGGCGGATTATGCAGTCCTGCCCGCACGTCGCGGTACATCCGCTCCAATGGTAAACTGCGTGACAAACTCGCAGCACCGACGATACGCATCGCTGTATCTACAATCGAGATAGCTTGATTCGTGGCTACATGTTTGGCCAAGCCTAGCTCCGGCTTTAGTGCTTTGCGTCGATCAGGTTCCCGGTCCCAACGATCGGCAACCGAGTAAAGCACCGTGCGCGCCGTTACAAGCGCGATTTCCATTTCGCCGATTTGACGCCGAATATTCGGTAATTCAGCTATCGGTGTGGTCAAGCTGTTCGGTCGATACTGTTGCGCGAAGTTAATCGCAAAGCTTCTAGCCGCATGTGCAATCCCGATATAACAAGCGGGAATATGCAGTAGCCAGCCACCTTCGTCGGGTCTGCGCTCCTCGCGTGGTGCTCCCGAACGATGAACAAGCTGATCATCTGGCACGAATACGTCTTCAAGCACCACATCGTGGCTCCCCGTAGCGCGCATACCAAGTGTGTTCCATGTTTCTTCTACACGTACGCCAGATCCAGAACGCACAAAAAACTCCCCGGTTTCCTGCGTGCCCTCAATCGCCGCCGAAACAGTAAAACATGTGAGTATCGGACTCAGCGTACTGTAGGTTTTGCGTCCACTCAGCAGCCATCCGCCCTCTGTGGCAACGGCCTTCGTTTCCGGTCTTCCCCCCCGGCTTGGACTCCCTGTTGCCCGTTCCGTCGCCAAATGATTAATCAACACACCTGTTTCCACCGACTCTCGGCAAAAACGTGCGTACAACGTTTCCGGCCAAGCATTCGTAAAGCGTAGCTGATGCAGCAAACCAACGTGCCAGCCCACCGCAAGCGCTGTTGAACCATCGCCTCGCGCGAGTCGCTCCTGGGCAAGTACCAATTCGTACAGCGACGCTTCCTCTCCGCCGTAAACTCGCGGCACTGTCAACTGCAAGTAGCCTGCTTCACGAAGATCCGCGAAATTGGCGAACGGAAAACTTCCCTCTGCATCATGAAGTGCCGAACGAGTCGCGAAGCGAGCGGCTAATCGATCAGAACGTTGCGCAATCTCTGCCTCCCGTTCATTACGAATATAGATATCTGTTTCTATGCTCTCAGTCATTTCTCTCTCCTCTGCATGTAAATATATTAGAATATTCGGGATTATATTGAGTATATGCTAGCTATTAAACTGAAAATATTCAAGACCTAAACTTAAGAATTTCAGATAGCATAAAGGGTATCTCCATGTTGTATGTATATTCAACTCCCTCGTTTCCGTTAGTTTAATCTAATGTCATTTTCCTTTACTTGTATCAATTTTAGCCTTTTCAATTATTTGTGTTATAAAGGGATGTTTAGCTTTCGTATATGCCGCTCTTCAGCAAGCTTCTTCTTCAAATTACAGTATCGTATTAATACATCTGGATGAGTTTTTAAATAATCTCTAAACAAAATATTATTATTCCAATCTTCACCGCCGAATTTATACATATGAAGATGATGTGTACCAGCACCTCTTTCACCTTTTCTAAAAAACCTTCTATTGGGAAGTTCCTTGTGAAAAACGTGCTCATAGTTAATTTTGTGTAATGGTTCAATGAATTCATCTACCTTGTTTAAATCACTTACTCCAACCATAAAATCAATAATCGGTTTTGCACCTAATCCTTCTACCGATGTACTACCAATGTGTTCAATTCCAAGAATTCCATCACTTAATACTTCTCTTACTTTCATAGCTTCTATTTGAAATTGAAAAAACCAATCCGAGCTATACTCCTCAATAACTACGCTTTTCACCATACACGCCTCCAAAAAAATGAATATTTCATTTATTTTAACACTTCTTCATTTCCTCGTGGTTGAACATAACTCCCGTTAGCGGGGAAAAGGCGGCCTCAAGATCTCGGCGGCCTTCACTGGTGTTTTATCAAGCTATGGTTTCCGTTAGTTCAATGTTCGATCATTGTCCGGCGACACAAACTTCATATTTTCCGATTCCAGGCGCGAAGTCCTGAACCGGGCACAGAATAGGAAAAAGCTCCATATCATGTCATCAGGCCATATATACGATGATGTAAGGTGGGGATGGAATGTTGGCGAACGTATGGGGGCAGCCCGAAGCCGTCAGAAATGTCGGACCGCTATGGCCGCCCGGGATTACCGGCGTCAAGATCTATGGAAACCTTCCTCCGGGAGTGCACTTTATCGGACCGGTACACGGTTACCACCATGTTCCGTATCACATGTTTGCACCAATGTACCTTGGCTTTCCGGGCGCCGGCACGTATTTATATTTTTAGCAAATARAGGCTGCCGCCCGACAGCCTTTATTTTCACCTATACGGCAGCCCGTACAATAGAGAAATTCCAGAAGAGCATACTCAGGTAATAAACAGGCTATGGGATTAATGGATTATTCATTTTAAGTCTATCAAACTCATAAATAGTTCGAAGTATAAACTGACTGTTTTTATCTACCCTTTGAAATATCCCCATATAACCAACATCATTAAAAATAATATACTCCATGCTAGTAAATTCATCAGGTCTATTAGATTGCCAGTAATAATGCAATTCTTGTGGGGATTTATACCATAGCCAGTCTAAATCCTTCATTGGCAAACTTTTATGAGATAGTGCCCAAATACTAAATAGAACATGAGGATCCTCTATTTTTATTTCTGAATTTGGATTTTTGTCATGTAATTCCACAGCATACTTATGAAGGTTTACATTGATTTCTGAGCTTGCAGAAAAATGTGACACACCATTTACTTGGCTAAAT
>NZ_JBFTQB010000754.1:0-3289 GCF_056398785.1 Paenibacillus sp. 01T422
CAATATGTACAGCAGACGATTATCTTCTGACGGCGTTCTCACGCTTCGATAATAGTAACAAAGCGTATCTCGAAATGAACGATTACATAAGCTGCCTATTAAATTTCTGGAATGAGATAGACAGGATTTATGCAGGGAGAACAGTTGCCCTGCCCGTTCTAGGTTCTGGAATCACTCGCTTTAGAGGTTATGAGCATATATCAGATCAAGAATTGCTTGAACTTATTATTTGGACATTTAAGGTGAGTCGTATAAAATTCATGTATCCATCTACGGTGAAGATCGTGGTCTGGAAGAAAAAACAAGAAAAGATAAACCTGCTCAAACTGAAGGACTTAGAATCGCGAAATTAGGGCAGATAATTATAATATAAGCCTCTCATTCCACGACTCGGAATTGAGGCTTATATTACGCAAGGGAAAACCTTAAATGGAGGTTTAGTATGGCTGAAAAGAACCCGAAGGTATTTATTAGTTACTGCCAAGAGAGCATCGAGTTTTCAGATAAGGTTCTGAAATTATCTAATAAGTTACGCAGTGAAGGTATAGATACAATATTGGACCAGTATGAAGAGTCACCTAGCGAGGGATGGCCGAGATGGATGGAAAATTCGATAAATGAATCAGATTACGTGCTTATAATCTGCACCCAAGAGTATCTGAACAGATTAATGGGCAAGGCTGATAGAGGAGTGGGTAGAGGAGTAAAGTGGGAAAGCAATATTATTTATCAGCATCTTTATAATGATGACACTATTAACGAAAGATTTATCCCAATCGTATTCAACGGATCGGATACTGCGTTCATTCCAATGCCTCTTCAAGGAACTACATACTACGAAGTATCAAGATCGGACAAATACGACAGCCTGTACTGGCGCTTACGCGGAATAAATAAAAGAGAGAAGCCTAACTTAGGTAAATTAAGGCCATTACCAGTAAAAGAAAGAAAATCTCTATTTATTACTTCGCCCATTGATTTAGAATCTTGGGATAAAGCAATTTGGAGGGGAGCTGCTTTTCTTTTAGATGTAGGGGATGAGGAACCTCCGTGCTTACTACTTCCATATACTAAAGAATTTTATGCTAAAAAAATATTTAAAAACTGGATTTTAATGCATGGTAAAGAAGACAAGAATGATGAGATAAGAATATCGATTGTCGAGGGTGATATTCCTGGTGAAGCAACCGGTTATACAATACACATCAGTTCCAATATTGATCGAGTAGCAAAGAGAATGGAAGAACAGGGGCTTGAATTGAATGAAAGCCTAATAATGTCAATATCTAGATCGCAACGTGCTAATCCTACAGATGGTTTCAGAATGTTTAATATGTTTAAAGCGAGGTATCAAAAGCACCAAAAGTATGTTCTGATGCCTGCTGTACTTGACGAAAAGAACCGAAAAATCAAACCACTTACTGAGTATGGAATATTTAAGCATGAATTACTTTTCAGACATGTTAGTGATATTGATGAGCATGATCTCGATGYGGTGGTAATTCAAAAGAATAAGCCCTGGAAAGAGCCGAAAAATTTTTAGATTCCGAAATACGCCCCTTGTACTTCCTAATGAAGGGTCATATCGTAAAAACTCATGTGGTGTGGGATTCCTTACCGCATTTGCGCACACAAGGCGGCGGTCGAATTATCCAACTGTCTACGATAGGCGGTCAAAACGCATATCCGGGAGGATCTGAAGTGGGATTCCTGTGGAATCTTCTTATGAATATTACATGGTTCAACATCTTGTTAGTTGTGGCAGACACTTCAAAAAGCCGCTAGTTGGGAATGTAACAGAGTTATTCTTAAATCATCGGCTGGATATGGTGCTCTATGACACCAAACCGAAAACGATTATTGAGGTTGCAGGCTACCAGAATGAACAGTACAGGCAAATTTGTCCAGAAAGAAAGAAACATACGAAAGTATGGGGTATCAATATGTGGAATGGGACGGAGGAACACAAGTTAAAACATGATTCTTCCAAATTCTTTAAGTGCTAGGCACCACTGAATTATTTTTTAATAAAAGGAGTGTAAACACTGGCATGACTGTGTCCACAACCAATGCATCCTCGGTTTACGAGAATCGTTTCATTGCATTTATTGATATTTTGGGATTTAGATCGATTATCAGTGACACGGTCACTGATCCAGCTCTTGCTACGAGAATCCAAAGTGTCCTATCTCATATAGTAGATTTAAAAACGGATAACGATACTGGTATTCTCTCTCTGAAAGATACTGGAAAGGAACTCTCCGTATTTTCGGACTCTATCGTCATTTCTTATCCTGCAGATAATACATCTCCATTGTTTTACTTGTTAATGGATGTAATTCATCTACAGCTAGAAATGATGAACGTAGGCATCATGTTACGCGGTGGAATAGCATATGGGCAACTATTCCATAAAGATGGTGTTGTCTTTGGACCTGCTATGATTGATGCATATGATCTTGAGAGCAAAAATGCTATTTACCCTCGGGTTCTTATTGATACATCCGCGATCACCGCTGGTATTCAGCTAGGCATACACGGGCCCGCAGAAGAATGGCAACAGATAGCTGAACTCACTGAAGAAGACGAAGATCATCAGATATTTGTCGATTTCATGAGTCAATACGAAGAGCTTGAGGATACCGTAACATACGTTGTGGCATTAGAGACTACAAAGAATTTGATTGAACAATCATTAAACACGAATAYGAACCCGAATGTTTTACTGAAATACCTTTGGTTGAAACGCTATTTCAATAAATCACTCGATAAGCTAAAGCCCAAGTATTCGAATGGCCTATATATAGAATAACGGATATCAGGATTTCCAACTCCTTTGTTGAGTATTAGGAAATCAGACGCCATTTACTGCACTCCCAGTAAATGGTGTCTGATTTTCAATTCAAGTCGACATAGTGGCTGACATCGCGATTCTTTTTCAATTGCCGGCTAAGGTAATTATCCTTTATGATTTTTCGTAGTTGAATGCTCGACCGTTTCTGAAGTCTAAAGACAAGAAAATAAATATTAAGGGGGCTATCCCAAAAGTAGATAAGTCTACTTGAGGGCAGCCCACTTTTCTTGAAATTGGACTTATTCTCTCAAAAAATAGCTGGGCAGTATGGTTATACCTGCCCAACTATCCTCGTTTTTTTGTATATCGCTGCTTTCTTAAGCAGATTATGGGCAAGGGAAAGCCAACTTCAGCGGGGACTTTAGTCTAACGACGTGAAAGTACCTACAACGAAACCTTGTTAAATCAAGGTTTTTTTCTTTTGTAGGGATATTC
>NZ_JBFTQB010000755.1:0-3286 GCF_056398785.1 Paenibacillus sp. 01T422
ATTTAATATCGATTGTTCTGTTTTCGGTCGTGAAGCCAAGACAATTACAGTCACTTCTTCTGGGAGAGGTGAAGGGAAAACAACGACAGCGATCAATTTAGCCGTTGCGTATGCACAAACAGGCAAGAAAGTGGTTCTCGTAGATGCAGACCTGCGAAATCCATCGATTCACCTAATCTTTCGTGAAGATAATGGAAGAGGGCTAACCAGTTATCTCGCGAATCAGAGTGCAGTGAGCGAAATCGTACGGGAAACCTACATTGAAAATGTATCTATTGTAACGTCGGGTCCCTCACCTCAGAATCCTTCTGGATTATTAGCTTCAAATCAAATGGATGCCTTACTGGCAGAACTTAGTGAGATATATGACATGGTTATTGTAGACACAACGTCCATTCTAACCGTAACGGATGCCAAGATCATGGCAACAAAGTGTGACGGGACACTCCTCATCGTTAAATCAGGGAAAGTGAAACGTGGTATTGCCAAGAAAGTGAAAGAGGAGCTCCATCTTGCAAATGTGAATTTAATTGGCGTCGTCATGAATGAAATCAAAAGCGATCATGCATCGTCGTACCTGTAACTATTGCGGGAAATCAAAGTAAGGGGAGAGAGTTTATATCCAATGAGAAAAAAACGGCGGAAGCAGCAACCGAAAGTCGTGAGAACCCTTTGCATTTTGACTTTAAGCATTGGCATATTGGCAGGGTGCTCAGATACAGCAGTTAATCATTCAGACAGTAATTCCGTGTACAGTGATCAAGCGCCGAAAAGCATCAAAGTATTCAAGGTTATTAAACAAAAAATTGGGGAGCCACTGGAACGTGCGGCAGAAGCGCAATCATCAGCCCAATTTGGCATTACAGCGAAGGCTGCCGGAGATATTGATCAAGTTTTGAAAAAACGCGGAGATATGGTCCAAGAAGGCGATGTGATTCTGCGGTTGAGGTCTGGTGATCTCCAGACTCAGAGAGAAACCGCGGCACTTGCTGTAGAAACGGCTCAGGATGCGATAGAAAAGGCAAAAGTAAGAGCTAAGAAAGACACACAAACCCAGAAGCTGGATATGAGCAATACCATTCAAAAGATGGAACTAGCGATGACCGGTTTAGTGCGGAATTACAATAAAATGAAAAACGATTATGATATCGGACTGGTTACGAAAGCTCAGCTATACCAGATGGAAACTCAAATGATGAGTGCCCGTATGGATCTGGATCAGCTTAAACAGAAACTAAGCGCAGTAGAACCGCAGGAAGTTTCTCCTGAATTGGACGTACAGCTCAAAAATGCGCAAGTTAACCTGCAGCAGCTTGACCAGTCGATGAAAAACCTTGAAGTGAGAGCAACGGTAAGCGGCTTATTGACGGAGATGCCGATGGAAGCGGGGATGGCGCTGCAACCTGGAGCTAAGGTTGGGGTCATTCAAAGGCTCGACCCGATTAAAATTAAAGCACAATTATCGGAAGCGGAAACGAACCAAATCGGTAGTAAGACGGAGTTATCTTATTACATAGTGGGAGCTAATGAGAAATACAAGGGAGCCATCAGTTATCTCTCCAAGGTTATCGATCCGGAAACGAAAGCCTATGAAATTAATCTCGAGGTGCCGAACAAAGATTTGTCTTTGAAACCTGGGACGAAGCTGAAGCTTCAGTTGACGGAAGAGAAGGACCAGATTGTAGTGACAGTTCCTACCTATAGTATTGTTAAAGAAGGTGACAATGCTTATGTATTCGTACTCTCAGGAGATACCGTTGAGAAACGTAGCATCCAATTAGGCAGATTGAATGAGCCTAATCAAGAAGTGCTCTCGGGTCTCAAAGAGGGAGAACTGGTTGTGAAAACGAGCCCAAGTCAGTTAAGTAATAAAGAAAAAGTTCAAATGACCGCTATTGAAGAGCAATAAATAAAATTGGAGTGACTTGACTTGAAAATAAATTGGAAACATACGATGGTTATGTTCATTTTATCCGTTTCACTTGTGATTCCATCAGCGGCATTCCATGTAGCAGCCGATGAAAGATATGCAGCTACTACGACGGTGAAAAGCTACGCATTGACGAGTGATATCAAGGTAGAAGTGAAAAGTATTCTAAACGAAACAACCTCTGAAGGAGCTAGAATTGGCACTGTGGTTCGTCTTTATAACGATGGGGATCGCCTAACAGGTGTACCTGAGTATGAAGTTCGTGCCAAGACGCAAGAAGGCTTGGAATATATCATGCGTCCAAGCCAGGCTAATGCCAAGAACATTCAGCCCAAAGAGACGGTAGAGCTTAGTTATATGACGATCATTGAGCGTTATGATGTCTTTTCATTAACTGACCTTTCCTTCTATGATGTGGATGAATTCGTCTATCCCAAACAAGAAAAGAAAATCATATCCCTGCCGATTTCTGAATTAGAATGGAAGGGTGAAAAGGCTGTCCTTATCGATCCTTCAACGATGAAGAAGTGGGATGATAAGTTTACAATTCCTGTGCTGTCAAGCACATTGTCGTACAAGCCGGTCAGCCTTGCTGAGCAGAATACGCCGGATGGACCGATGACGATCGTAGCATTACTTGCTACGAATACGGGAGATAAGAAAACGGTCATCCCCGATTTCCGGATCAATGGCAAATCAGAGAACAAGATTTACAGCGGAAAGCGAATAGAGAAAGATCCGATCACCCTCGAACCGGGCGAAGAGAACTATGTCCATTATGCGATTCCGATCCGAAATAAGATGGATTTGAAGAGTTTATCGGTTCTGACGCCAGAAGACTTTGTGGGCGAGGACAAAAAACATACCGAATATTTAATCGGCCGATTGACGATCACACCGCCAGGAGCTAACGATGTACGGTTCTTGATGAATCAATTGCCACAATATGAATGGAACAAACCGCTTCAGATTGACCCATTAACGAAGCTGATTCGGCCAGAGATCAATATTTCTATGGTAGATCTTCGTGTGTATGAAAGTGCGGGTGGCGGATTTAAAGCAGCCGTGGCCAAATTCAAGCTGCTCAATAAGAGTGAAAGCCCTTTGCAGGTTCCTCTCTTTCAGACGGTCCTAACAAGCAACAGCGGTAATAAATATTTGGGTACAAGACAAGATACGCAGGTAGAAACGCTCATCCCTAATTTAAGCTACGTCATCTACTACTCATTTATTATTCCGAATGCAGAAAACGGTGAGCAGTTGGCTATGGAAATTACGGATGGGAAAAGTGTAGAGCCCTATAACCTTCCACTTGCGGCCTTCAAGACAAAAGTGATGGATGAGACTGATGACAAG
>NZ_JBFTQB010000756.1:0-3281 GCF_056398785.1 Paenibacillus sp. 01T422
ATACAGGTCTCACTGGATCTCCCATTATTAGTAATGCCTTGCCTCCTGTTGGAGCCTTTTTAACATCAAATTTACTTCATGGGGGAGTTGGGCGTTGAACAGATGGATCTTCCTAATTTGCATCCCATGCAATTAGAGTTAATATAATCGTTCATACGTACTCAAAGAAGTCCTCAGATTTATATAATTTGAGTGTTGCTTTTATGTTCAGAATTACCCCTTTCATCTTCCAGGATACCCATCAAAATCGGACATCTTCGTTGCATTTTTGAAAAATCCTTGTTCAACTAATCTGCCCTTCCTTCGGTTTTAAGGGTTATCTAACGTATACTCACTCATTCGCATGATCTCGTTGCCCTGGATAAAGGTTATAGTCCGAAAAGTAAGCGTATTAAACTCTGTCGTTCCAATTTTGGACGTGCGGGAACAGAAGAAACGCTTTAGAACATTTCCCCAAGCACTATTTTCTGCACGCATACGCGGTTGAAAGTCTCTTTATCATCAGGCAGTCAACACTAAGCCGAACCATTGCTCATCAAATTCACTTATAAACTGAGTTTGTATTCAAATTTTTAGGCTTTGCTTTATATAATATCAGTCCAAAGATTAATACGGTTACCCCAATCGCTTTTTGAAGTGTAAAAGGGACTGTTTCCAGCCCGAACCAACCAACGGAATCCCACCATAGTGCACATATTAGCTGAGAGACCATTACGATTGAAATAGAGTAGCTTGGTCCTAGCAATTTCACACCTCTTACCACACATGTTACGACACCAATACCCAGCAAACCGCTAAACCAGAACCATGGTTGAATAGGTTTCAAAGGGAAAAATCCAGTGCCGTCAAACAGGAGTCCCATACTGAACGAAGCTAAGAATCCCATCCCCAATACAAGAACGGTCGTAGAATGTAAGCTCGCAGCTTCGTTAACTTTACTGTTGAACATCGTTTGAACACTTATTAAAGATCCTGCCGCTATTGCCATCAACATTCCCCATATCATGATTTCCTATCCCCATTCTCATAAATATTCCAACCAGCTACTTCGGTTAGCCCCTTGCGGTCTAGAACGATGAGCTTCCCCTTACTCCGCTCAACTAACCCTGTGGAACAGAATCCCTGAAGAACCCTGTTCAAATGCCGGTAACTCGTTCCGATGAGGTTTGCTGTATCTTTTAAATTTGTCATACTTAAACTGGAATGCGTCATCCCCTTCTCATCCTCAATAGAGATTGACAGTAGATAACTAGCCAGCCTAACTTCTACTGGATATAGAAGACTAGAACTTAGTGCTATGGATTTTTGGTAGAATTTATGGGTAACTATATTAAGCAAAAACCGCAGAAAAGAAACTTCTTCTTCATATTGAGTTAACCAACGTTTATGAAGACTGATCGTCTCTACAGGGAATACGGCTGTTACTGTATTGAGATTTTTCTTCCCCCTCAAACATTCAATTTCTCCAATTACCCCCAAAGGGATTGTGAAATTAATCAGTAGTGTTTTTCCTTCCGTAGAGGTGGTATACACTTTTACCTTTCCTTGCACGATAAAATGTATATATTGAGGTGCTTCACCTTGCAAGCATAGTGCTTCGTCCATTTCAAAACGGTATAAGGCCAGATGTTTTCGTAATGTCTTCGGTATAACATCATCCAAGCCAAATTGACTGAGATATTGATTCATCCGTTTCGTGTCCATGATTTCTTTCATAGCAGACATAACCCCTTACTAGGTATACTATTCTTCATAATGTCAAACATAAAATACCAATTACCATTAACCCGAGACCGACCCATTGCGGTGATCTCAAACGAAGCGAGACCGAGCCGTATAAGCCTATTTTCTCCAAGATTAAGGTGACTATGATTTGAGCAATCAGGACTGCCGATACGGTTAACGCCGCGCCATTTCGATGAAACGCCGTTATGTTACTGAATAGGATAAAAGCTGCAAAAGTCCCTCCGAGCAGGTAGGCTGGTTTCACTTTTTTAAGATTTCTCCACGATTGATCTCCGACCATCCAAACGAATAGTAGTGCTGCTACAAATCCAGTGCCCTGAGTAAGAGCAGCAGCCTGCCATGTTCCAATACTTTCCCCAATGGCCGCGTTCGCTGCACCCTGTAAAGTAAGGAAAGCACCGCCAAAACATGCATATATGACACCTTTCATCGTCCTGTTTGCCTCCCTCGTCTTCATCGCTTATTCTAATTTAACGATGAGTAAAAGAATCAGGATAGGACATATGTCCTCGTTCATTATCACATAGGTTTTATAAACTAATAACATATCTAAGCTACAATTCAATTTGTTATCTATTGTCGAATGGGTGAGGTCATTATGAATTGAAAAGCGGTTTTAAGTGATTCCCATGAAATTGCTAAACTTTCAAGCCAATTGGGCTATCGCATGGATCACCTCCAAATTGATGAGAGGTAAAACAGATCACCAACCTGAACGACCATATTGATTTTGTGATGGAATCTAACAATGATCTTCACACAAGAGATGACAACGATACAAAATAATACGATCTTGAGCATCATGACAACCATCAGCTTATACTTGATCTTCATATCCCTGAAGGATACCCGACGAAATCTGTCAGTAAACACGATGCCAACTCCTTTATAGTTAGAAAAAAGACCCTTAAATGTTATTTGGTGCTGTCCGACTTGAGAAAACAAAAAAATTCGGAGCTAGTGCTCCAAGTTTCATATAGACATATTTTTACTAAACATAAACGATATTGTTGTTTACCCTCATCTTCTAGAGGAGAGTTCATTCCATCCCTGTGAATGCCAACTCACCTTCGCAATAAATAAAGCTACACTCATGAGCGTTACTTTTCCAATTCATAAGGATTTGGCGTTAAACCTCTGATCTACAAGAAAGAGTCAGTCGACCATTTTGGTTTAACCACCTTTTTTCTCGTGGCAAGCTCACAAATGCCGTCAGCACATTACGGCTTTCTATGGTAATATGTTTTATCGCTCACCATACTCTACCTGTTTATTGTGTTAATAATCATTTATTAAGTAGTAAAACCGACTTTTTACATTACAATTTTTTAACATTAAAGATTAAAATATTCCTGAAATATTACATTTTAAAACACCACCTCCTTAAGTAACAAACATAACAAAAAGCCCGTACCATCAAGGTACGAGCTAACGACATTTATGTTCCAACTCTACGACATTTTATCTTCCAATCACCGACATTTCAAGTTACAACTCACATATAAAACCAGGGGCTCCCGCCCCTGGTTCTACTA
>NZ_JBFTQB010000757.1:0-3278 GCF_056398785.1 Paenibacillus sp. 01T422
TTCTAGTAGATCATTTAAATTATTTTGGGGTATAGTAGTCATTGAGTAGGGCTCCTTCTTGGTGGTGTGGTAATCCCGAGAATACCCTACTTTTTTGTCGTTCGACCATACTCCAAATACTGGTACACAAACTATTTTACTTCATCACTTATAGCTGGTTCAGATGCGAATTTACTGTACTTTTTACATCATGTACTACCATCAAGTGTACGTTGAAAAGGGGCTATCCCAAATGGTTAATAGACCTTTGTACAAACAAAAAGAAAAAAACCCTTGGTAAAATGGAAGTGTCAAGCAACCATCAAAACAATGGAGAAGTTTCTTTTGTACGTTACATATCCATGGACAACTGTTCTTGCCAATGGATAGAGAGGAAGACATGAGATGCATCAAGGAATTCTTGGAAATCGGGACAGCTTGAAGGCATAGTGAAATATAGCACCTATCACCCCGAAAAAACAAAGGCTTGGCAAAACGACATCAGCAAACTCGACAACTGGAGCTATGATGAGAAAGACGATACATGGATGTGTGCGGCTGGCCAAAGTTAGCCTTGAGGTAGGTTGGCTTTCCCTTGCCCATAATCGGTTTAAGAAAGAAGCGATATACAACAAAACAAGGATAGTTGGGCAGGTATAACCATACTGTCCAGCTATTTTAAAGAAAAGAGGGCTACCCTCAAGTAGATTTATCTACTTTTGAGAAAGCCCAAAACCCCAAAACATATAAATTCTTATCTTTTTAAAAAATACGACTTCTGAATGTTTCGATCCAGTAAGCCGTACTCATTGCCTATCTTTTATTCAAAATAGGTCCATACTTAAATATCTTTCACCCGTATCCGGTGCAATACAAAGCACCCTTTTCCCCGCTCCAAGCTTACGGGCGACCTGCAGTCCCGTCCAAACCGATGCACCGGCGGATGGTCCTACGAGAATACCTTCTTTACTAGCCAAACCTTTCATCGTACCGATTGCATCCTCATCCGTAACTTGCACAATCTGATCATATATACTGGTATTCAAAATAGAGGGTACAAAGCCCGGGCTCGTACCAACAAGCTTATGCGGCCCAGGGCTTCCTCCAGATAGTACAGGTGAACCCTTGGGCTCCACGACATAAATCTGTATGTTCGGAAGCTTCTCGCGAAGCACCTCACCCGTTCCAGTGATCGTACCACCAGTACCTGAAGTAGCCACGAAAGCATCCAGACGGCCTTCCATCTGCTCCAGAATCTCAGGAGCTGTCGTAATCCTGTGAATGCTCGGATTAGCCGGATTCTCGAATTGCTGAGGGATGTAGCTGTTCGGAATTTGATCCCTCAGCTCCTGTGCTTTGGCAATAGCTCCTGGCATCCGCAGCGCGGCAGGAGTCAGAACAACCTCTGCGCCATAGGCCTTAAGCAGATTAATCCGTTCCTTGGACATGTTATCCGGCATGATAAGAATGGCCTTATAACCTTTGGCTGCGGCATTCATAGCCAGGCCAATGCCTGTATTGCCGCTGGTCGGCTCGATAATTGTTGCGCCCGGGTGAAGCAGCCCATTTTGCTCCGCCTGCTCGATTAAATTAAAAGCTGCCCGATCCTTTACGCTGCCGCTTGGATTAAAATATTCAAGTTTTACATACACTTCTGCATCACCAGGCTCAACCAACCGCTGAATGCGGACTGCCGGCGTATCGCCTATTAACTCAGTGATGCTGTTCACCATTTTTTTATGTGTCAAGGGTTGCCCCCTCCTCTTCCCAATAACCAACTCTATCCACATTTTTATCGGGAAGCCCAAGAGATGTCAAGTTTTAATTACAGATAACTGCTTTTTCATAAAATACCAACTAAATAGCGGAGAGCTGCCAATGACTAATAAAAGCACATTAATGACAAGTGGCGCTTTGCTCCACGAAATCACGCCTATGAACAGCAGAACTCCGCAGACCCTGCCTACATTCAAGGCCAGCTCACGAAGCACGATATATTCCTCTCTTTGCTTAGCGCTTGCTTCTGTCGAACCAATGAGATCAAATACGGCCGATACCATCGGTACGGAGTACATGGGGAAAAACAGCGCTGACCCCAATCCGAAAATAAGCAAAGTGCTATATCCCATTTTCCAGAAAAAAGGAAGAATGATCGCTACCACCATAGCTGCACCGATAAACATGCTAACCTTACGGAACCGTGGTTTGATAAAACGACCTGCCGCCCAGAAGCTAACCAAAGAAACCGCTGACGTAATCAACACAAAGTTCCCTAGACTTGCTTCACTTGATGTGGAAATGTACACAAGCAAAGCGATCATAAAGCCGAAAACGCCTTCTCTAACGCCCTGAAAAACCAAGGATAAGCTTACTCGCTTCCAAGGCGTTTCCGCTTGCCGAAGGCTTCGAATAGGAAACATCCATTCGTAGGTACCTTGTACTTTTCTCTTTTTCAAAAAAAAGCTAATCACAACACCTAACAGAAAGATGCCGAGTGAAATCGAGAAGATTAACCGGTAGCCCTTGATATCTCCCAAATTCACAATCAGCAAGCCTGAAATCCATGGCGCGATAATGCCCGCCCCAGCTCCAAGCAGTCCTACTGAACCGTTAAACCGATCTCGATTATCTGGGTCCGTTACTTCAAAGTAAACAACGTTAAAAGCAACCCAGAATAACCCCGCTGAAATTCCTTGCACGACGCCCAGCCAAACAAAATATTGAAAGCTGTTAGCCCCCAGCCACAGAACCAGCATATAAAAGACTGCCGAAATGGCTACGCCAATGCGCAGGCAGTTCATTTTATTATGCTCCTTCACCCATTTCCCTGCCAGCCAGAAGGTGATAGCCATCGTCAAATGAGTCGCTAATGTGAACCAGCCAATTAAAGCGTAGTCATTTTTGGCCTTCCACAAATATACGCCAACGAAAGTTCCCGACAGCGCATTTGCGCTGCCAAATAGCGTATGAACAATAAGCAGAAGAATCGCTTGTGAGTCTAATCGACCTTTTTTTGCTCCCGAGTTATTATTCTGAGGAGGTTGCTTATCGCGATCTTCAAAATAATTGCCCTTCTGTCGTTCTTTCCCTTTACCTAGATGCATTCGCTGCATGCTCTCATTATGATGCATACTTCCCTCACCTTTCCCCTCGGATAAGAAATAGTTCTAGTTAAGCTTCCCTATTCGGGTGAAAGTATGAGGTATTATGATAATAAAAAAACCGAATCCATGAGGACTCGGTTCACTTTTCACTCCGACTTAATACGTTCAACCATCAGTAGACGATCTGTATCGGAC
>NZ_JBFTQB010000758.1:0-3274 GCF_056398785.1 Paenibacillus sp. 01T422
ATTGTTAGCTTTAACCTAAAAAATAAAACCAAAGATATTCAAGGAGGAGAAAAAAAGGTTATGAAGAAAAGTTTATCCGTAGTTCTTTCCACAGCAATGGCATTATCTATGTTTTCGTCCCTAGCATTCGCAGCGAAATCCTCTGCTGATTTCACAGATCTTAAAGATCTTGACGCAGCTACAAAAGCAAAATTTGATGCAATGATCAGCGCAGGTATTTTTGATGGAGTGAGCGACACTACATTTGGTCTTAAAGACGAAATGAACCGCGCTCAATTCGCAAAAGTTGCAGCTTTGATCACTGGTATCGAAGTAAACAAAGACCTTAAAACTTCCAGCTTCTCCGATGTTACAGCTGACGACGCTGCTAACGGCTACGCTCTTCCATACA
This sequence comes from Paenibacillus sp. 01T422, assembly GCF_056398785.1. Taxonomy (NCBI): domain Bacteria; kingdom Bacillati; phylum Bacillota; class Bacilli; order Caryophanales; family Paenibacillaceae; genus Paenibacillus; species Paenibacillus sp. 01T422. The sequence continues at coordinate 392 of NZ_JBFTQB010000758.1, forward strand.
TCGAAGCTTTGAAAACTGCTGGTATTACTGACGGCTATGCTGAAGGTCAATACAACCCAGCTGGTAAAGTAACAAAAGAGCAATTGGCTACTTTCTTGGTTCGCGTACTGAACAAAGATGCTGATGCTAAAGGTAAAACTGGTACTGATACAACTGTTTCTGACTGGGCACAAGGCTATGTAGCACTTGCTCTAGAATTGAAACTTCTTCCTGCTGGCGACGGCGGTAAATTCGGTGGCCAATCCAATGCAACTCGTGACCTACTTCTAACTGGTGCATACGAAGCGAAAGCTCAATACGTATCTCCTGGTAAAGTATCCGTTACAGGTGCAAAAGCAACTGGAGCTCAACAAGTAACAGTTACTTTCAACAAACCAGTTGACACTGACAAAGCTACATTGGCTTTGAAAAAAGGTACAGCTGATGTAGCTACAACTGTTAAATTTGCAGATGACAAAAAATCCGCAGTTTTGACATTGACTGACGTTAAAGTTGGCAAAGGTGAGTACACAGTAACAGTTTCCGGTTTGGATGCAGCTGCTGTTGACAAAACTACTGCAACTTTCACTGGTGAAGACGAAGTTCTTACAAAAATCGACTTCGTAAACGCTGGCGACACAATTGCTTACGCTGACAAAACAATCGTTAAAGTAAAAGCTTCCAACCAATACGGTGAGAACGCTACTACAAACGCTGGTTCTTACAACGTTTACACATCTGCTGCAACATTCACAAAAATCACAAAAGATACTGATGGTACTTTGTTGATTACTTTGAATACAGCTAACAGCAACACAACTCAAGGTGTATCTGTAATTCCAGTAACTGTTGTTAACAACGACAGCCACATTACAGCTACTAAAAACTTCAAGCTTGGTACACAACCAATCCTGACTAAACTTGAGCTTGGTGCGGCTCGTTACTCCGTAGGTGAGACCTTGAACGGTAAAGGCGAAAACGTTAAGTTTGATCTTAACTTGTTCGACCAATACGGCGGCACAATTTCCTATGATTCTTTGCTTAATGCAAAAGTTTACGGCACAAGCAATAAATTGTTTGGAGATACAACTTTAATTTGGAATGATTACATTTCAAGCGATGATGTTAAAGTGGAATTTGAGGATAACGGAAACGATATTCCGCAAGTTAAAATCTCCTTGTTGAATGATGTTGATAAAGCTGCTGATTACAACTTCACAGTGTTCAACCAAGCTGCTACAGCAACTGGTAAAATCAGCATCAAATCGGCTAAAGTTGCTAATAAAGTTGAAATCGGTGACCTTAACGATGTAATTGCTGCTGGTGATAAAGATGTATACATTCCAGTTATCGCTTATGATGCTGCTGGAAATCAACTTAGCGTTGATGATCTGACTAGCGATCAAAACCGTAAACGAATTAACATTAACATTTCTGGTGCAACAGGTCTTGATGGTGCTACTAGCGTGAAAATCGAAGATTCTGGCGAGCACAGAGGAACTATTCGTTTGAACAAAATTGTTGATAGTGCTAAAGGAGCAGTATCCATTACTGCAATTATCGCGACAGCTAACGCAAGCAGCACTTCAACTAAGACTTATACAATTGCAGACGCTCGTGTACCTGATCACTTCAAAGTAGYAACTGATCCAGCTAAAGCAGCACTCAAGGGTGCTACATCAGCTGTTGAGCTTGCAGTTATTGACCAATACGGTAAAAAACTTGATGATGCTCATTTCACAGATAGCCAAGGTAACAATTCAACTGGTGGTAACGAGTACCTTGTAACTGTAAGTGCAGCAACTTACGGTGCTAATGGTRCTCCTACACCGACTGACACTACGCTTGGTTTGAAAAACCCAGATGGTACTGCGTTTAAATCTTTAACTTATGGTAAAGGTGCAACCAATGCTTCAGGTGGTGCAAACGCTGGTGACTTCAAATTATTCAACAAAGAATTCACACTTTTCACTTCAGCAGACAAAGCAGCTACAGGTACGACTCCTTTCGTAGCAGGTTCTGAAGAAGGTTCTAAAGTTGAGTACACAGCAAAAATCACTAAAAACGGTACTGAGATCTCCAAATTGACTAGAACGTTAACTGTTGCTAAGTCTACTGATGATCTTACTTATTCTGTGAACTCTGTTCCTACTTTGTTCAACTTTATCGATAGTGGTACTGTTGTTGATACAACTTATGGTAATGGAACAACAATAACTGGTACAGATCTTAAAGATCTGACTAAATACACAGTTTTGGCTCGTGAAGTTAAGCTATCTGCTAAGAATGCTGCTGGTGATACAGTTAAAGTTCCAGCTGGAACAATTCAAAGCATTACATCTTCTAACAATGCTATAGCTAAAGTTATTCTTTCATCAAATGGTAAAGCATACGTTCTTGGTAACAAAGTTGGTACTGCAACATTGAACGTATCCTACAAAACTATTAAAGGTGAAGTGAAACAAACAACTGTTTCTGTAACTAGTAAAAATGATGCTTTGGCAGTTGACAAAATCGCTGCTGACAGCACTATGGATATTAACGACACTGGTTTCAATGCTTTCATGCAACCAGACGTGATCGTTACAGATAACTATGGTAAAGAGTATGAGCAAGGCGATGCTCAAAAAGCTAACGGCGTATTGGGTGTTACTTTCTCCGTAAGCCACTTCTCTACTAATATCAGTAGTGTAACAGTTGATGCTTATGGTAACATCACAGTAGTTAGAAAATCCAATGCTGCAGATGCTTCCTTTGATTTGACAATTACATCCCCAAGTGGTAAATCGGTTGTAGTTGCAGTTACTTCTACTGTTGCAACGCAAACTCCAGTGAAATAATGGTAACTAATGTTTAATAAAAAGAAGGCCTAACGGCCTTCTTTTTATTTTTGTACAAATGTAG
>NZ_JBFTQB010000759.1:0-4316 GCF_056398785.1 Paenibacillus sp. 01T422
AGTATTTTCGCAACGCTTGATCGAAAAATGCTTGATCGCCTACTTCACAAGCAAGCACACGCAGAAGGACATCCGATTGAACTCGGACCAACTCGTCATTTTTATCCCGATCATAGAAGAACTGATCCTCTTCATCGAAACAGTATTGGAATAATCGGTTTAAGCTGATTGCAGCTTTTTCCCGCCAGGGTTCACCGCTTTCCCCTAGCTCTTCCGCAATTTTCGCCAAATAAAGTCGCTGACAATAGACATTTGCTGTTAAATCAGGTGCAATGAAAGGCAGGATCGGAGAATCTGGGTTATATTCTCGCGGATCGTTCCTATGCGGCGTATCTGGTACATGCCAGAAACGCGGCGATAAGTCATGACCTGTATCGAACGTACAGAACGCTTCCACAGCATCTGTACCGCGCGTATTGCGATAAGTGGCTAGCCACTCATCATAGCGCTGCATGGCCGAGTACATTTTGCGCAAAAATGTCTGATCCTTTCCATTCATTTGATAGTGATTCCATACGCTTCGCGCAAGTGGTGTCACCAACTGAATTTGTCTATACGCCGGTCCCGTCTCAGTCAATTTATAGGGAATTAAACCATCCTCGCGCTGATAATCAGCGAACATTTCATACGTCGTTTGCGATACGGACGGAAGAAACCGTGAAAGCAGCTCGGCATTAATCGTACCCGTGCTTTCCAGCCAACAACCTAAATAGATGCCGCCTTCGTGTAAAATGGGCTTGTCGCCAAGCGTTGGCACTACGCAATCCAACAATTTACGGAGCGCCTCATAGTAGACATGCTCGAATTTATTGGAGGAAGCAGCAAATTTCACGCCATGCTGCATCCATTCTTTCACCACTTGACCATCGGAAGCTTTTTTCAGCTCACCGAGCTTTTCCTCCGTTTGAATGCCGCGAAGTTTCGTAAGCAAATCTTCTCTCATGCTTCTGCCTCTTTTCTTGTTACTATATGGAATTCCAGCATCCTCATTCAGCAGATGTGGAAAAGACTGCCAGTGGCAGTCTTTTCTCCCGTAAGCGGTTTCCTATTTGTTATTATTGAATATTTTCACAGTCCCGGTATAGAAGTCGGCTACACCTTTTTTCACATCTTTTTTACCAAAGCCGATTTCTTGGACGGTAGTTTCAATTAATTTTGTATACTCCGTATTGCCCGGAGGGTTGTAGCTGACAGCAAACGGTTCTTTATTCGTCGCTGCTGAAACACGGCTCGTGAATTGGACTAACTCCAGTTTATCTGGGATCAAGTTCTGATGAGCGCCTAGCTGGTTGGAAGCGAGTAAGCTCATTGCGACTTTACTTGTAACAACGAGTGATTTACTCGTATCAGACGGAGGATTAGACACCTGCAAGGCCGGTGTTACAACACCGCCAGCTTTGGTCATCGTATCCCATAATCCGAACCACTCTTCCGCATCCTGCTGCTCAAAGCCAAGCTTCGCGTTATCCATGTCGTAAAGCATTTTGCCTCTTTGCTTTAAATAAATATCCATGCCATCAACGGTGAAATTGTATGTGCCGAATACATCTTTGCCGAGCTTATCAGAAATCTCTTTGCTGGTTTTTCCGAATTCCTCCCAAGTCCAACCATCTTTCGGAACGGGAATACCGGCTTTTTTGAACATCTCCGTATTCACTACGATACCCCTTGCATTCGCTCCGGCAGAGACATGTATAAGCTTGCCTTTAAATGTCCCGTACTGAATCATGGATTTATCCATATCGCTGAGGTCAAGTTCTTTGCCTACATAAGGGTCCATCTCTAGCAGAACGTTTTTATTGGCATAATCAACAACGTTTCCGCCAAGGAAAAATGCATCAGGTGCTGTGCCAGAAGCTAGTTGCGTATTGAGTTTATCGAAGTAACCGGAGCTTGGCGCGAACTCACCGACAATTTTGATATTCGGATTTTTCTCTTCGAACTTGCGAAGCGCTTCATTCGTGCGATCGGCACGTTTTTGATCGCCCCACCACATAAGTCTTAGCTCAACTGGCTCCGCTTTAGTTGCTCCGCTTGCTGGTGCTGTACTTGTCGCTGGCGTGTTAGTTGTGCTGCTGCCTGTACCCGTACCTGAGGAACAAGCTGATGTTACTGCCATCAACATGGCCAACGTTGTCATGATCAACCTTTTTTTCATAGATAATTTCCCCCTGCTTATAGTGTGATGATCGTTGATACCCTGATCGTAAAGCATTTTCAACTTACATAGAATGTCATTTCTTCGGGTGTTGACTACTCAATTTTTCGGGTTATTTCAGTCCCGTAGTCGCGATGCCTTCTAAGAAATATTTCTGGAAGGATAGGAATATCGTCATTATCGGTACCAGCGAAAGCACTGACATCGCAAGCAGCGCGCCCCAGTCCGACTCCCCGGAAGGATCAAACAAGGACCGGATACCTAGTTGAACCGTAAACAATTTGATGTTGTTCAAATAAATCATTTGCGAGAAAAAATCGTCCCACGTCCAGATGAAGGTGAAAATAGCGGTTGTAATTAAGGCTGGAACCAGCAGCGGCATCATAATCCGAAAATAGATTTGACCTTGTCCGCAACCGTCAATCGTAGCACTCTCATCAAGCTCTTTCGGAATTCCTCGAATGAACTGCACCATGAGTAATATGAAGAAGGAATCGTGTGCCAGCCATTTGGGTACGATCAGCGGTAAATACGTGTTAATCCACTCAAACTTGTTATAAATAATGTACTGTGGAACTAATGTGACATGGTAAGGAAGCATAATCGTCACGAGCATGAGGCTGAACCAAAGCTTTTTGAATCTGAAATCCAACCTGGCGAATGCATAAGCAGCAAAAGAACATGTGATGATATTCCCAAGAACAGAAAGCACTGAGATTTGTGCAGAATTCAGGAAAAATCGTCCAAAAGTCGTACCCTGCAGCCCTTTCCAACCATTAATATAATTGTCAAACGTAAACGTTGATGGCCAAAGACTCGTAGTTGAAAAAATCAGCTGATTCGGTTTAAACGATGCGCTCAAGAGCCACAAGACGGGGTACAACATCAGCAAGCCAAAAGCGATAATCAACAAATGCTTCAGTAGTTTTGTATAGTTCCTATTCACAGTCATTGAATCATCCCCTTTCGTCCTTGCCATCRCCATAAAATACCCAATACTTCGAAGTCAGGAACACAATAGCCGTTAATACGCCAATCACAACAAGCATGATCCAGGCTAGCGCTGAGGCATAACCCATATCGAAGAAAGCAAATCCTTTCAAATACAGATACAGGGTATAAAATAAGGTTGAATTAACCGGCCCTCCGCGCCCATCACCGATAACATAACCTGGCGTAAACACTTGGAACGAGTTAATAATGCTCATGACGAGATTGAAAAAGATAACGGGCGACAAAAGCGGTAGTGTAATTTGAAAAAACTGCCTGATCTTTCCTGCACCGTCGACTTGCGATGCTTCATACAGATCAGCAGGCACTTGCTTAAGTCCAGCCAGAAAGATAACCATCGCCGATCCAAACTGCCACACCGATAACGTAATGATCGTGGACAAAATATAGTCTGGATGTGCAACCCATGCGGGTCCTTGAATGCCAAACCAGCTCAAAAATTGGTTGAATAATCCATCTCCGTCGAATATTTTACGCCAAACGATCGCAATCGCAACGCTTCCCCCAAGTAGGGACGGGATGTAATAGACGGTTCGATAAACCCCTAGCGCTCGAATTCCTTTATTCAGCGCCATGGCCACCAGTAAGGCGAAAATCAATCTAAGAGGCACGGACAGAAAGGCATATTGGAAAGTTAGACCCATGGAATGCAGAAAGGAGTCATCTTCCTTGAAGATTTGCACATAATTGTCCAGTCCTAGCCACCGGGGGCTGTTCAGCAAATTGAATTTCGTGAACGATAGATAAAGGGAACCTAACATCGGTCCAAGCGTTAAACAGAAAAATCCGACTAACCAAGGTAATAAAAACAAGTAGGCTGTACGATTTTGCCGCGAAAGGGCGGTTTTACGTAGAGATGACATGAGCGCCCTCCTCCTTCGTGATCGTTTCGGGTGACGATGTGTCACCATTAGGATCATCATAAGGATTTACGGCGCTCCTTTGAATGCTATTTCTTCGGTACTTGATTATCAAATTTTTCAGGTGTTTTCAGGCGTACGCGATAATCGGATGGCGAGGTACCGTACATGCGTTTAAATTTTGAGCTAAAATAACTCGCATTCGAAAAGCCCGTCAGCTCTGCAATATCCCACAGACTGAGCATTGTTTCCTCTAGCAGCTGCACAGCCTTCGCCATCCTCACATC
>NZ_JBFTQB010000760.1:0-4147 GCF_056398785.1 Paenibacillus sp. 01T422
CATTTCACCCTGCATAACTGCAATGGCTACCGGTATCGTATATTTCGTTGGGTCATTGATCAGCACAAGCGCAAATACATATTCATTCCAAATATTCAGCACGGTAATGATGGCCACAGACATCAGTCCCGGCTTGGCAAGTGGAAGCATAATTCGAAAAAAAATGCCATAATGAGAAGCGCCATCTATGGAGGCGGCCTCTTCCAGTTCGCTTGGCAGTGATTTGAAAAAACTGACCAAGACGAATACGGCAAACGGCACGGCTGTGACCATGTAGACTAAAATAAGGCCAATTAAATTGTTCGTTAGATGAAGATCATTCAGCAGAAAAAATAAGGGGATGATGCCAAGAAATGTTGGAATCATCATGTAGGAAAGATACGAATAGTACAATAAGCCGTTTCCTCTGAACGTAAATCGTGCAATCACATAGGCTGTTGTAGCCGATAAGAACACTCCAAATATCGTGCTTACTACTGTAACTACCAGTGAATTCATAAAATTATGGCCAAAATTATATTTTCCCCATACGTACGAAAAATTGGACCAGAGCAAGGGCAACTTCGGCAGATCCCAGGGTCTTCCCAAGAAAAATTGCTGGTTATCCTTCAAGGCGCTGAGGATTGTCCAGATGAGTGGATAAAGGACGCATATCGCCCAAGCGATGAGAATGCATTTGAAAAACAGCCGGAATACAGGATTGACTATACCTTGACTCATATGAAAAACTCCTCTACGTTAATTCAATTGTCTCTCTCTTCATCAGCCTCTGAAGGGTTGCTGTCGTTATTAATGAGAGAACCAGAATGAGGACGCCAATCGCAGACGCATAACTGAACTTGCCGAATTTGAATGCATTCAGGTACAAATAGGAGCCCATGACCTGTGTAGCATTGTCCACTCCACCCTCGAAGGTCATAATCGTTACGATAACGAACGACCCATTGAGTGTCGTCATCACAATCCATACCACGGAAGTCTTGATTTGTTCCCACGAAAGAGGAAGGGTAATCAACCAGAATTGATCCCACTGTGATGCTCCGTCAATGTCAGCTGATTCAAATAATGACGTTGGAATACTGAGAATACCGGCAACCAGTAAAATGATTGTAAAGCCAATACCTGCCCAGATCGAAGGCGGCAGCAGCGCGAATATCGACCATTTGTCACCTAACCAGGCGAAATCAAACTTTTTTTCTGTAAATAAAGAGATGAAAGAATTCAAAAATCCAAGGTTCGGATTGTACACATAACGCCAGAGAACCCCGACGACAACAACGGAAAGCACATTAGGCAGAAAGAAAATAATACGATAAAAACCTGAACCTCTGATGTTCAACCGAGTTAGCGCTAGCGCGAATACCATAGACAAAACCATAAAACCAATGACTTTCCCTATGACCAGAATATAGTCGTTGCGAATTGTCTTCAGGATCACACTGTCGTCCATCATCTCCTTGAAATTTCCAAGGCCGATAAAATTATAGGTTTCGGACCCTCCTGACCAATCAAATAAACTGAGATATATCCCTTTAAACATTGGATAAACGGTAAACACGAGATATAGAAGCAACGTTGGAAGGATAAAGGAAAGAATGAACACATTCCGCTTCATCTTTGCGGTACCGACTCTCTCACTTGTTTTCCGCTCTAACTTGGCATTTGCGGATGTCTTGCTCACTTTCATACTTTCCTCCAATCTAAGCTTCTGAAGAACAATAAGGGAATCCGAAGCATTCCCTTATTGTCATTCCCAACTTACTATGGCTTATTTTTTTTCTTTAGCGCGAATTTTATCCGTAGCCTCTTCCATACGGTCTGACCACTGCTGCGGAGTAATTTCACCTTTCGTAAGAGCGAGCGTTGCGTTGTTTCTTGCTGTTACAAGTTCTTCTGGGATAACAACCTCAGGCGCAACAACGGTGTTTGGTGAATTATAGAATTTGGCTGCTTCTTTCGTAAGCGCTGGCGCATTGGTTCCTTCGAGATCTGCCTTGATATTMGCAGGGGCTTTGGAAAGCTCAGCCCATAATTTACTCTCTTTTTCGGTGAAAATGAATTGCATGAAAGCTTTGGCTGCCTCTGGGTTTTTCGCTTTCTTGGCGATGGCAACTGTGGATGTGTAAGGGTTCGCTACGAACTTGCCGCCTTTATCTTGGCCAATGGATGGCAAGAACCCAAATTCAAATCCAGCTGGAATATCTTTGGCCATTTCACTTTCAACCCAAATGCCTGTCGGTATGAAAGCAGCTTTGTGCTGCAGCCACTGCGTTTGGGAATCTGTGTGATTCAGAGCAGGTGATCCTTTGTCGATGAGCCCTTTGTCTCTCATTTGCACAATTCTGTCGAGAGATTTCATCACAGGTTCGCTCTTCCAAACACCTTTTTCGAGGGAATTAATTTTCTTGAAAATGGATGTATCATAGTTGTTCATCGAAATAATCGTTGGGTCTAGCAATCCACCGTTGATGTAGTACGGGTAAACCCCTGTATGGATATAATCGCTCATTTTGCCATCGGCTTTAATCTTCTCGCCTAAATCCATGAAACTTTGGAAGTCTACAGGCGCTTCCCAGCCTTTGCTTTTGAATAATGCTTTATCGTAGAACGTTCCCCAAGAGCCGAAAACGAGTGGGACAGCGAACTCTTTGCCCGGTTTGTACTCTTCAGGCTGAGCGATCAAGAGATCAAGAATCTTCTTCCCATCTACGTTTTTGGCCTCCTTCAGCCAGTCCGTAATATCCATCAGTTGATCGTCGGTTACCATCTGTCTTGTATTGGAGCCAGCTCCGTCGATGTAAACAAAATCAGGCGGATTCCCTTGAATCCAGCGCGGTTTCATTTGATCGTTAATTTTCGCTCCTGCGGATTCTTTAATCTTCAAATCCGGATTCTGCTTTTGGAACTCAGCAATGGCCTGTTTCCACCATGCGTCGCCATACCCGCCGACAAAATATTGAATTTCAAAGTCGCCTGTAAGCTTTGTTCCCGCAGGGCTTGCGCTATCAGCCGGTTTGGCACTCTCCACCGGTTTTACACTGTCAGCAGGCTTTACTGACGCAGTAGTCGTATTCGTATTGTTACTTCCACAGCCCGTTAACGTAAGTACAACAGTCGATACCAACATACCCCATGCCATTGCATTTTTTGGCTTCATCATCGTCAAGACCTCCCTAGAATTTTGCGGTGCAACCGTCCTTATTGAAAGCATCCGCTTCTACTAATTTCCAACTCCTTTGTACACCTTAATCATAGTAATTTTTACCGCTTTCATGCTTAGGCGTCATCTGACCGAGCAAAACGGTTTGACCCATATTTCTTGTCGCGTTCAGAACGGCAGACCATGCGGGATTATTGATCGGGTAAAACTTTGCATTTTTAATAGAGTCGAGATTTTGCTTCATGGATGGATCATTAGCCGCCAATTTATTGCCTACCGTACGAATGGTTGGAAGAAAACCTTCCCGTAGAACGAATTCTTCGTAACGTCCATCCTCATAAATAAAATCGAGAAATTTGGACAAAGCATCCCTGTTGGTATGATCCGTTTTGAAAGACATCCAAACATCCTGCACCCCCAGCACCAGAGGTGTCTGCCCCTCTTTAACCGGAATTGGCCCCTTCGCCCATTTCAGCCCTGGGTACTCATGCGGGACGACGGCCTCAAAATAGTTGCCGGAGATCAGCATGCCTAACTTGCCGTTTCCTAGAATTCGCTGTTTTTCATCGCGCGTTGTCACCGTTGGTTCTGGATCCGTTAGACCTTCTTCGTATAGTTTTTTTAGAAAGGTGATGCCCTCCACGTTCTCAGGAGAATTAATCGCCCATTCGCCATCTTTCATCCAACCACCGCCGGCACCATAGAAAAAATAAGAGAGATACGCCCAAATCTCATTATCCGTCAAATCGACGCCGAAGCCATCCACTTGATTGGTGTTTTTTATTTTGCGCGCATCCTCCTCTAAATCACTCCATGTTTTTGGCGGTTCTGTAAGACCAACCTCATTGAAAATATCTTTGTTATAATACAATTCGCGGATGGTCGTAACGTAAGGTATCGTATACTGTGTGTCATGCATCTTACTGCTCTCCATTAGATAAGGATAAAACTTATTTTTCAATTCCGGGGAAAGAAGATCCTCCATGC
>NZ_JBFTQB010000761.1:0-3272 GCF_056398785.1 Paenibacillus sp. 01T422
GCTTATTCCCTCCTAGCAGCACGCTTCATTTACCAGTCCAATAATCAAAGGTCAGCACATTATTTTTGAAAAAGGAGTAGGGCAAATAACAGTACCCTTGGTCACCCCAACCTTTTCCCCAAGAGTTTCGGACGATCACTACACCCTGGCCTTTCTTCTTGCCATCCCGGTACCCAACTGCTAGCATGGCGTGCCCGCCTAAAAGCATTTCCTTTTTACGGTCTGGATAAGGGACACGTCCTGTTCGGAGAACAGCTAGGCTTTCAAAGGAGGCATACAAATATATTCCGAAGACAACAGGTTGACCGTCTGCCAAAGCTGCTTTGATTCCCGCCAGATCATGGATGCGATGATAGCTGCCAATTCGATAATTCCCTGCCGTTTGCTCAGCGTCACCATCAGGCTTCTCTTTAAATTTAGCAATTTGGTACGGCCATTCGCTTTCTGGGCAAACACCGACTTTCTGAAGCACTTTCATACCGTCGCGGACTGTTGCGCCCGAATCCCTGTTTACCGTACCTTCTAATTGTCTCTCGTGCCAATAATGAAAAAGTCGGGATAACCGTAGCGATGAATCGCTTTCTTGACGCAGCCAATATTCACGTAGTCCGCTTACAATGGCATTCGACGTGCAAGAACCTAAATTCCCTTGATTGACAATTGGAGAAAGCTTGCTCCGCAAGTCGACTTTGCGGGGCAGCTGAGATTCACGCACATAATTGACGCTGCGGTAAAATAAGTCGCGAAAGTCACGTTGGTCCCGCTTTACCGTTAACTTCCTTCTCATCTGTTTTCCTCCCCATTGCCCGTTTGTGGAATTGTACTCCAGTGTATTCACCCATAGGCAGGAGCGTGCAAAAAGCGCATACCCCAGGGCATGCGCGCGCGGCAAAATTTATTATTTTTTCATTGCTTTCTGATAAATGGCTAAGTATCTGCTCGTCATGAGGGATGTGGCAAACCGCCTGATCACATAACTGCGGAGCGCAGCAGGCTCCGGGTAACGCCCTTGCTTGACTTTGGCAATCATTTCGGGGACAGAACGACATATCAACTCAGGAAATCCAGCCATGACCTCTGGGACGGCGCCACGATTTAAAGCAATTACAGGCGTACCGCACACCATCGCTTCAATCATTACAAGCCCAAAAGGTTCTTCCCAAACCGTAGGAAATAATAGACAGGCTGCGTATTTAAGCAGCTTTTGTTTTCTTTTGCCCCCGACAGGACCTATGAATTTACTGAACTCATAATCTTTTGGGTTAATTGCCATTGTAGACGAAGTCCCCGCGATTATTCACGCGTTGTTTCACAGGAAGATGCATCGTGCACACCGTTGGAATGCTCAGCATGCGAATCCCTAGAGCAGAAGTGAAGGTATGGTCATGGATGACATCTACACCCGGTGGCATTTTACGCAAAACATAACTGGCGATACCTTGATCACGAAGCCCTATTGGAAAAGGAACTAATTTGGCGCTTGTCCGACTGCCTCTAGTTGCAAAAATCGTCACCGTGTGACCTCTCTGCACGAGACTTTCGGTCAGTTCATGAACAACCTTCTCTGTCCCTCCCTGATTCGTCGGCGGTAGCTTATGAGCATCCGGAAAATAAGCGTTCAGCACCAAACGGAAAAAACCAGGCACAACCACGTCTGTCTCAGACGGGTCCACCTGGTTCCGTTAGCTCATCCATCGCTTATCGCAGATAGCGGCAAAGCGGCTGTATGTTTTGCTCTCGAATGCACGCAACAACTAATTCGGCGATAGCGATACCGCCTTTTTCTTGGAAATGCGTATTATCCTCCGCCCCTTTGGGGAAATTAGGAAACTCCCCGGGCCATGCCCACATAAACAAGGATTTGGTTTCCTCAGGACCCTGCGTTTCGAACAATTGCTTGCTTTCTTCCGCCAAATCAATGAGAACAACGTCCGCCTCTTCCGCCAACTGCTTCATAGCCGTAATATAGTCGCTGTGTGTGTCGATGATTTTGCCAGCTTGATCAAAAAATCTCCGCTGCACTGGCGTCACTAGAATGGGAACAGCTCCCCGCGTCCGAGCTTCCTGAATATACATCATAAGATGCTCTTTGTAGGTGGTAAAAGGGGAAGTCGCCCGCTCCTCGTCCAGCTTTTGATCGTTATGTCCGAATTGAATGAACAAATAATCATTCGCCGTCATCGCCTCAAGTATCGGCGCAAACCGTCCTTCATTCAGGAAGCTCTTGGAGCTGCGTCCTGACATCGCATGATTCGCTACTGAGGCATCCGCTTTGATGAAAAGCGGGAGCATTTGCCCCCAGCCCGTGTAAGGATATCCATCCTGCGGCTGATCCGTTACTGTGGAGTCGCCAACCAAATACAAGGTAGAGGCTTGAGGCGCCGACATGATCTCCAATGCGTTAATGCGCGGTGCAGCGCCAGAGAACGCTAGCTTCAATTGTCCGTCTGCTACATGGACGCTGAAGCTGTTAGATACGAATTCTCCCGCCGCTGTGCGGCATTCCGACAGAAGGAGTCTTCCCTCTCCTACCTTCAAGCCCGTAACTGTTGCCGTAATCAAATCTCCCATTAGTGTATGAATCGTATAATTGCCATTCGGCAAATCAACTAGGAACACAGCGCGGGCGGGAATGCAAAAGTCTTGACGAAGCGCTCCCGATCTCCCACGATCCCTCTCATACACCTCAGAGCCTGCCATAAAGCCATAGCCGCCATTCTCCTCCTGATAGATAGAATCATGGCTAATTTTCGTGAAACCTTCTTTCGAAGGACTTTGTTCCGGACCAAAATCAAATTTCAAATGTATATTCATCATATTTCACCCTCTACCAGTCCCTGCGGTTAAGTAAGGAGGATAAGAAGATGAGTCCCAATCCTTGACCCCAGCCTTGAATCCTTTTGTAAGGAACACCTTTGTAGCCGTCGATATCCCGCATCACCGCTGTGCCAGCAGACACGCCCGTGATCGTACCGTCATCTGTAATGCGTGAGAGAATGCCCTTAATCGACTTGTTCGTATATTTATTATATAACGGACCTGCTCCGATAAGCGCTGCCGCGATCCCTGCAGAACCGGAAGTTTCCAGATACGCATCCTTATCCGTCAGAACAGTGTGCCATAGTCCGCTTTCATCCTGCAAACGTACCAACGCGCTTAGCTGATCACGCAGTGATCCTTCAATGATCATGAAGGAGGGATGCGTCACATGCACGAGCCTCAATGCACGAGCCATCGTAATGGCAGCCCATGAATTCCCGCGTGCCCAGTAG
>NZ_JBFTQB010000762.1:0-5880 GCF_056398785.1 Paenibacillus sp. 01T422
CGCTGATATCATTCCACCCGAACGTCGTGGGGAAGGTATGGGATATTACGGATTATCCAATACATTTGCCATGGCGCTTGCTCCGCTTACCGGATTATGGATCATGCAAACGTACAGTTTTCATCGCGTTCTTTTGGTTTCTATGCTATTGGCTGTGCTTTCCTTATTTAGTTCACTTTTTATTTCCTATGCCAAACCTTTACCAGCCGAAAAGTCGGCTCAACGGCCTAAACTCATCGACCGTTTATGGGAGCGCTCGGCATTGCTCCCTTCAATCTTGCTGCTATGTACAGCCATTTGTTATGGAGGGATTGTGACTTTCATTACTTTATTCGGCCATGAAGCCGGGATTTCGAATGTAGGTTGGTTTTTTCTATGTAATGCCTCAATGGTGCTTGTTGTGCGGCCCATTACAGGTGTACTTTTTGATCGCAGAGGTCCAGAATGGGTACTGCTGCCAGGCGCTCTTTTCACGATAACGGGACTGCTCCTGCTTTCATATGCACACACTGAGCTCAGCTTGGCCATTGCGGCACTATGCTACGGGATCGGCTTTGGCTCCATACAACCTGCCTTGCAGGCATGGACGATTGCTCGCGCAGCCCCTAATCGGCGCGGCGCGGCGAACGGAACCTTCTTCTCAGCCAATGACTTAGGCATAGGGCTTGGAGCCATGGTTCTTGGTGGCTTGGCGAACTTAAGTGGAAGCTACGCGCTTATGTATCGCTTCTCAACTGTACTCATTGTTGTGTTTCTGCTTATTTATGGATGGAGCTTTTGGCATGTTTGGCGCAGCGTACAGCTCCCACAGCGATAAGGAAATTAACGAACCAAGCCGCTGCGCCGAAGTTCTCCCAACAGGAAGTCGCCTGGGGGAACATCCGTAACAGCAAGCAAATAGGTAATTCCGCGTTCATGACAAAAAGCTCTTACCATTTGCGTATACCCCATAGCGGCCGCCCTGTAATTCTGAAGCACTTTGCTGCTCATCGCCACTTCCCTCGCTGCTCTTGATTCGCTGTCGATGAGCCGCAGCTCGCCGGCTAGCTTGGGGTCAAGCTCCTCAGGAGCAAGCACTTGCACGACGATGACTTCCTGCTTGGCCGCCTGAATGTATTTCAAGGCGTCTTCAACGCCCTCTTCGTACAAAAAATCAGAAAAAATCCAAGTCATCCCTGCTTGACGAGGTAAAATAGCTGGATTACGAAAAACCGCTCCWATATCTCCTGTCCCCGCAGGTTCGCAATTCCCCAGAAATTCAAACAGCCGATGCGAGCTTCCTTTACCGCGAAGAAGTTTCATCTGCTTTGTCATTTGAGTCGTAAAAACAGCCGCGCTGACGCGATCATAGCGATTCAAAGACAGATATCCGATTCCGGCAGCCAGCTGTCTGGCGTACTCCCATTTTGAAAGACGAAGAGCATCTGCTCCCTCTTTTTTACCAAAATCCATGGAAGCGGACGCATCTAACCAGAGGTTAACCTGAAGCTCCTGTTCATCCATAAAAAGCTTAATAAACGGCTTACCTGTTCTGCCATAGGCATGCCAATCCAATTGACGTGTATCATCTCCTGGTGAATACAACCGATAATCTGCAAATTCCAGAGATGCACCCACGTCTTTGGAGCGTCTTCTCCCCTGCATGGTTCCTCTAATCCTGCTTTTTGCGGCAATGCTCAATTGATCAAGTCGGCGCATCAGCGCAGGATCAAGCAAATGCACGCCGCTGCTCATCGGCTTTGCTCCATGGAACTGAGTATAGCTGCGATGATGTTGTCAGGTGATACCCCCATAGCTTGACCCTCGAAGTTCAGGAACAGACGATGTCTTAAAGCTGGTGCGGCTACTGCATGCAGGTCTTGTTTGGAGATGTGGAAACGACCTGATAGAAATGCACGCACTTTCGCTACCTCGATTATCGCCTGTACTCCGCGCGGTCCTGAGCCGAAACGCACATATTGCTTGACCGCCTCTGGAGCTGTCTGCTCTGCTGGGTGTGTATTCATCAAAATCTGAACGGCATAATCGAGCATGTCTTCGGTGACTAATATTTCTTTCAAGCCCTTTTGAATATCTTGAATCAAGGCGCCATCCGCCACTTTATCAGCCTGAAGACTAACTGCCGAGGTCGTTCGCAGCACGATTTGTTTCAGCTCATTTTTAGTCGGATATGTGACATGAACTTTGAGTAGAAAACGGTCCAACTGTGCTTCCGGAAGAGGGTATGTCCCTTCCTGCTCTAACGGATTTTGCGTAGCCAGCACGAAAAATGGAGAGGGCAGCTGGTACGTTTCTGAGCCTACTGTTACCGTCTTCTCTTGCATCGCTTCTAACAATGCACTCTGTGTCTTCGGTGTTGCCCGATTGATTTCATCGGCGAGCACGATATGTCCAAATAGCGGACCTTTTTGAAATTTATACGTAGTCWCGCCTTGCAACCCGAATTGTATGACATTCGTCCCTGTAATATCAGCCGGCATTAAATCAGGTGTGAACTGAATTCGTGTAAAGCTGAGATCAACGGTATCAGAGATCGTTTTCACGAGCATTGTTTTACCAAGACCCGGAATTCCCTCTAGCAGAGCATGTCCTCCGGCAAAAATGCACCAAAGCAGCTGCTCCACCACCTCTTCCTGCCCAACTATGACACGGCCAATTTGCTCCCTCATCCGTGAGACAGCTTCTCCCCATGCTTCCAATTGCCCCTTCGACTCGACCATCGGCTCCTGTTCTCCCTCCCGAATCCTCAACATAGTTACCTCTGAGGCTGTATTTCAAGAAAATAATCACGCACCAAATTTTGCATGTGCTGCGGCAGTTCAGTGCGGTTCAACGCGCTCGAGGCTTCCGCGGCGTAATCGGCATAGACATCCTCGTACGGGCGCGAAGCACCGTCCATCGCCGGAGCCAAGCCACCTTGGCTCACTTCGCCTCCGCTGCCGCTGGTAGGACCGCCGTCGGCGTATGTCCCACCGGTGCCGGAGCGCTCGCGCGGCGTCGCCACAAGCCCGCGCGAGCCAGCTCCGGTGCCGCCTTGCGTACCGCCAGCTCCGCCGCCCGTGCCACCGCCGCTGGCTGTGCTGCCAGTGCCAGTGCCAGTGCCGCCTTGCGCATTGCTGCTGGCTCCTGCGCCTGCCCCGGCGCCGCCCGGGCCCTGGCCTCCGGCAGCGCCGCTCTGGCCCGCCGCGGTCGGGGCCGCGCCAGCACCGCTGCCCGCAGCCAGCTGCTCCGCGCGGCCGCCTGGCGCCCACGCTTGCCCGGGCTGTGCCCGCTGGAGCTGCTCGCGAAGGAGCTGCTCCTGTTCTGGCGTCGCAGCGGCTGCGGAAGCTGCGAGCCGCTCCAGCTCGCTGGCGAGGAGCTGCTTCTGCTCCGGCGTCATCTTCTGCACTTGATCGCTCAACTTCGCTGCCTCACGCTGAATGTTCTCCGCGCTATTCTGCCCAAGCGCCTTGCCCAGTTCGCGCAGCGCTTGTGTCCGCTGCATCGACTCTGCCCACTGCTCGGAGCGCTGCTTCTGCTTCTCAAGCTCACCAATGCCYGTTTCCATTTTTTTAAGCGATTTTTCCAATTCATCCAAAGCTTTCGCGGACGTAGGGTTTTGCCCCAGCCTGCGCTCCAGCTCATTTAAATCTTCCGTCATTTGCTTTATCACAGGGTGCGGAGAGGGCTTGGCTTGCAATTGATTCTGAATCTCAACTACATGCTCCTTCTGTTCCTTAACCCATGCTTTATCTTCACCAGCTTGCTGCAAAATCGCATCTTTAGGATTCGGCAAAAGCAGCAGAAGTGCGAAAACAGCGGTCAGACTTACACCAGCCAACCATACCTTTCTAGTGACACGCAGCGATACGACTTGCTTTAACTGGCTTTCTATGAAGAAAGCACCTTTCTCAAACGCATCCTGCCTTTGCAGGTCAGCAATCAGAGATGTTTGCTCTCTGTAACGAATTGCTGTTATCATTCTATCTTCCAAGCCATTGTCATCCAGCACTTTGGCAGCATCAAGCATATTCGGCCRGCGAGCCAATAGCCATATTCCCCCTGCCGCAAGCGCTGCCGCCACACTTATCAAAGCACTAAGCCGATATCCGCTTATCAGAAAAAAACGTCCCAGCGCCATCCACAAGCAAGCAGCGCCTAGCCCAACAATCAAACTTCGCAGAAAAAAGTGAAGTCCTTTAACTTTTAACATCCGCAATTTGACTGGGAACAACAGCTCATCCAGCGATGTGAATTTCATCTTAGGGCATCTCCTTTCTGAACCTCGTTATTTCTTTCTTCTCATAATGGGACGTAAATATCTCACACTTAGCCCAATCAGAACAACGGAAAGCAAGGTGTAGAAGCTAACGAAAATATGCCACATCTGCAGGTACGTATGCCCCTTGAACAATTCTTTGGCAAAATCAGGAACCATCAGAGAAACTAGAACAGCCATTGGGTTAAAACTCAGAAAATAACCAAGCACTTCCTCGTTCGTTCCTGCTCTTCCAATGTTTCCGAAAAATAAGCCTGCAAGCGCTGTAAAACCAAATATAAAAAGCACAAACCCATACGTTGCAATAACGGAAATAACGGTTTTCTTCAGAACCGTAGAAAAGAAAATCCCGACTGCTCCGAACAAGACCATTACAAAGATATAAAAAACAAATACAGCAAGCACTTGCGTTGGTGAAACTCCCCCGTATAGGAAAACAATGCCATAAAGTGGCATCGTAGCAACAACGGTTAGCAACATAAAACTAAGAGAGGCAAACAGCTTACTGAGAATAATGGTTCCTGAGCTTTGCTGTGTCGTCAACAGCATATTTAAAGTTTGCTTCTCACGCTCTCCGCTTACTACCCCTGCGGTTAAACCAGGCGTCATGAACGCGATCAGTACTAATTGTGTTCCGCTGAGAAAGTAAAACAGTTCGCTGCTTCTTGCTGTACTTAACACACCTGCTTGCTGATGATTCATGTTAATATAAGCAAATCCAAGCGCAATCAAGCCGATGGCCAGAAGATACACGAGGATCGAAAGCGGAGAGCGGATGGTCCTCATGCGTAAACGGAACTCTTTTTCCATAACCGGATTAATCCAATTTAACTTGCTGTTCATCGTTTGCGCCGCCTCCTTTCGTAATTTCCAGGAACACATCTTCCAAATTCGTCAATGCTTCACTGAACGATAGGAGTGGGAACCCTTTCTCCACTAGCCGAGCAAGCAGCCCGGACTGATCTTCATCTGCCCCTCCAAAATGAACATGCAGTCCCTTCTCATCCTGCAGCACCATCGTTACATGAGGCTGTTCCTGCAGGAATTTCAAGGCCTCTTCCGCTCTGCTGACCATCCGGATTTGGAGAACCCGATTGGCTTTCATCCGATTTTGAATATCCGATACTTTTCCTTTCGCAATCAGCTTCCCGTACTCAATGACCCCGATTTCATCCACCATCTCGGCCAGTTCAGGTAAGATATGAGAGGAAATAATGATCGTTTTGCCCATAGCCTTAAGCTCTTTCAATATTTCTCTCATTTCGATACGCGCTCGCGGGTCCAGTCCCGATGCCGGTTCATCCAGAATCAGTACTTCAGGCTCATGGACCAAACATCTAGCCAAGCATAGCCGCTGTTTCATGCCTCTAGATAACGAATCCACGTAGAAGTCGGCTTTTTCCGATAAATTAACAAGGTCCAGCAGTTGTGGGATTAGCTTAAGCCTCTCAGCCCTCGGAATACCGTAACTCGCTCCGTAAAAGTCCAAGTATTCGGTCGTTTTGAAATTATCATAGACGCCGAAAAAGTCAGGCATATAGCCAATCAGCTTGCGTACTTCTTTCGGCTTCTCGGTCACATCATATCCGCCAACCTTGGCTGTACCTGATGTTGGGCTTAAC
>NZ_JBFTQB010000763.1:0-3269 GCF_056398785.1 Paenibacillus sp. 01T422
CCTGTTGACGATGAGTTCGATGAAGAAGTTTTCCAGCCAGTGAAACGCAAGAAATCACCACTTATAATGGAATTGTTACGACCTATTAAAGAAGGTCGGAAGAAGGCAACTACAGCTGTAAGTGATGAGATTGAAGATGAACTTCTACATAATGCAGAAGCAGCGGAAGCTTCCGAACAAGTGGTTTATAAATCGAATGAAGGACGAGTTGCTGGCGATATCTCTTCGGAGGACCAGCCTGTCACACCGATCATTCGCGACTTTCAGGAGCAGGTGTTTCAAGAAGCACAACAATCGGTTAAACCTGTCTCAGCTGCATCTACAACAGTATTACCTAAGACAAAACCTGCCTCAGCGGGTGATGGAGCGGCTGAAGATGAGCCTGTTACTTTAGAGTTTCAAGATCATGTACCGGCCGTCCAAACTCGTCCTTACGAAATGCCTGCACTCGAACTACTGGCGAAGCCGGCTGTTGGCAAAGGAAGTGAGATGTCCGATTACAAAGCAAACGCCAGAAAGCTGGAAGCTACCTTGGAAAGCTTCGGAGTTCGTGCCAAAGTTCTCGAGGTTGTCAGAGGTCCTGCTGTTACACGGTATGAAATTCAACCTGACGTCGGCGTGAAAGTTAGTCGGATTGTATCCTTAACCGACGATATCGCGTTGGCGCTAGCTGCTAAGGATATTCGAATGGAAGCTCCGATTCCTGGTAAGTCGGCGATTGGGATTGAGGTTCCAAACCTAGAGGTCTCGATTGTAACAATGCGAGAAGTGATGGAAACGTCAGCTTTTCAAGAATCCACCTCTCGCTTGTCTGTTGTACTTGGAAGGGATATTTCCGGACAACCCATCGTTGGGAATTTGGCTAGAATGCCCCACTTACTAGTAGCTGGTGCCACAGGGTCGGGTAAATCTGTATGTATCAACGGGATCATTACGAGTATCTTGTATAAAGCTAAACCGAACGAAGTAAAGTTTTTGATGATCGATCCCAAGATGGTTGAGTTAAATGTATACAACGGAATACCACATCTTCTGGCGCCGGTTGTTACTGATCCACGCAGAGCTTCTCTAGCTCTCAAGAAAATCGTTGTCGAGATGGAGAAACGATATGAGCTTTTCTCGAAGAGCGGGACGCGTAACATTGAAGGTTACAATGCGATGCTTATCGAGAGCGGTACGGCAGCTCCGCTGCCGTATTACGTTGTCATTGTAGATGAGTTGGCTGATTTGATGATGGTCGCAGCAAATGACGTAGAAGATTCGATCTGCCGATTAGCCCAGATGGCCCGTGCAGCAGGTATTCACTTGATTATTGCCACACAACGGCCTTCCGTTGATGTTATCACGGGGGTAATCAAAGCAAATATCCCTTCGCGTATTGCATTCGGTGTTTCTTCGCAAGTTGATTCACGGACAATTTTGGATATGGTTGGGGCCGAGAAGCTGTTAGGTCGAGGCGATATGCTTTATTTACCGGTTGGTGCCTCTAAGCCGGTACGTGTACAGGGCGCTTTTTTATCTGACCAAGAGGTTGAACATGTCGTAACGTTTGTGCGCACGCAAGAACAAGCCAATTATCAAGAAGAATTGGTGCCCCAAGTTGAAGATATGCCTGAGCAGCAAAATGAATTCGAGGACGAGCTGTATGATCAAGCCGTTCAAATCGTGTTAGAAGCGAAACAAGCCTCTGTTTCCTTACTTCAGAGACGCATGAGAGTTGGCTATACACGTGCAGCAAGGCTTGTTGATGCTATGGAAGCCAAAGGAGTTGTCGGCCCCTATGAGGGAAGTAAACCCCGTGAGGTGCTGATGTCAATTGAGCAATACCAACACAATCGAATTAGCTGATAACGAATATAGGATGAATGCATGGACACTCTCTTTTCTAGAGAGTGTTTTTGTTTGCATAAACAAAGACCCCCTTTCTCATAATAAGCTAAGAAAAGCAAGAAAAGGCTCTTATTTGAAAAGTGAGGTTGAGAAGGGGAATGAATAAACGATTAATTGTACTAACCTTTTGTATTGTTTTCGTATTGGTTGTTGCCTTCCAATTGAAAGGGAAGTTCAACCCGCCAGCAGAAGAAACGTTCAGCAAAAATGAGATACGTTATGGAGCTACGGGGACAGACGTCAATGAGCTGCAAGGACGTTTGAAATTCATCGGTTTTTATGGCGGCAATATAGACGGTGATTATGGGTATAAGACATTAACGGCTGTGAAACGTTTCCAAGGCGAATTTGGGATGACTGTAGATGGCATTGTAGGAGCAAAAACAAAGCTTAAGCTCTGGGAAGCCACGAAGAATTGGAAACCAACAGCGCCAGCAACTGGAGGCAACACAAGTGGTGGTGGTGGTGGTGGAAGTACTGGTGGTGCCGACACGGGGACTTCCGACCAAAAGCCGCCTAATCTGCTTCCATCTAATAACCTTGGGCTCTCGGACCAGGATATTAACTTAATGGCAAATGCTGTGAATGGTGAAGCCCGCGGGGAACCGTATATTGGACAAGTTGCCGTGGCAGCAGTCATTTTGAACCGTGTCAAAAATCCGAGCTTCCCCAATACGGTGTCTGGCGTAATTTTTCAACCAGGTGCGTTCACTGCTGTAGCAGATGGCCAAATTTGGCTTACACCGAGCGAATCGACGAAAAAAGCTGTTAAGGATGCATTAAGCGGCTGGGATCCTACAGGTGGGTGTATCTATTATTTTAATCCGGTAACAGCAACATCCAAATGGATTTGGAGTAGACCACAAGTTAAGAATATTGGCAAGCATATTTTTTGTAAATAATTTCGAGATGGACAAGGAGAAGGGACCTGCATTGGTTGCTTCTCCTTCTCGTATAGGAATATAATGGAACTATTACGAACTTAGAAGGGAGACAGACCTTTGAAGCATATACAATTTGAGCGCAGCACGTTGAATCATATTCGTTTGCATGTGCTGCCGACAGATCGGTTCAAAACGTTTGCTATTTCCGTGTACATAGGCCGTCCCTTAGATGAAGATACGGTCACGAATACCGCCCTTACTCCTTTTGTATTGCGCAGAGGAACGGAATTACGGCCAGAAACGCAGCAATTTCGAGAGTATCTTGATGATTTGTATGGCGCAGGTTTTGGTTTTGATATTTACAAAAGAGGCGATTATCAAATTGTGCAGTTGCGGATGGATATTATTAATGACCGTTTCGTAAAGTCAGCACAATCACTTTTGAAACAAGGGCTTGATTTCGTTGGAGAAACACTGACACGACCTGCTCTGGAG
>NZ_JBFTQB010000764.1:0-3268 GCF_056398785.1 Paenibacillus sp. 01T422
GCCGATCGTGATGATCGCCGTAATGAGGACAATCAGCCTCCTGTAGCTGAATCGCCGCAAAAGCGTATAGGCCAACAAGTTGCCAGGCAGCTGCAAAAGCATGATAACAGATGACAGTACCCCAAATAAGTAAACAGGCGTCCCTATACGGCTCGCATACAACTGCCAAAATTCTTCAATGTAGCTCATCGAAGCGCCTGTGATCATACCCGAAAACATAACAAGAGAGACATTGGGATTTCTCCTGAAAAAACGCAGCGATGCTATAACATACGTTTTAAAAGAGATACTTTCCTCGGCATCCACTGTGCCGTCTCCCCCCATCGGCGGCTCGATCAGCAGGAATGCGAGAATTAGGGCAATCCCTGAGCTGACTAGCGATAGCCAGTAGTTCAGCTCAAGACCGAATTTACCAGCGAGCAAGCTCCCGCAGAATGCGGCAAGGATAGCTGCGAGCAAATCGCAGGCATTCAATCGCCCGAGCAGTTTGTCGAACTGGGACGCCTTCCCCTGCTGCATTAACGTATCATACAACAGTGCATTATCGGAGCCGCTGCTTGCCGAACGAGCGATACCTGCCAAGAAGACGACGAGCGCAAAATGCCAAAACTCGGTCGCAGCTATCAGAATCAGAAACTCGCAGCAGCCCAGCAGAGCGCTTAGTACAAGCATTTTTTTCCTGCCCCATTTGTCCGCTATAACACCTGTTGGAACTTCTAGCAGCACGATCGTCAGGGAGAAAATAATTTCCGTATATACGACCATCTGAATCGTCATGCCCCGCTCCTCCCAGTACAATCTCTCGATGACGTAAGCTGGGATGAGACTGGAAAAAAAGCGAAACGCGAATAGGACGCGAATGTTCATTGTGCTGTTCATATGGAGCTCCTCTCCGATATCTGATTGGGTGTATGGACTCAACCAGATCGGCGGTGCTCGCGAACAACGTAAGGTTACGTCTTAACAGGGAGGCCTTGCGAATTTGATGAACCTCATCATTTGAGGATCTCCTCCATTCGTCAAACTATCATTTATCTGGATAATAATACCTTGTATATTTTAATGACACTTAAATGCATGCCTTCATGATATAAATTAAAGCTGAGGAATTGCTCTAATGATTCGAGTCTCATCCCTGCGGAAGTTGTATAAGGCGTCACATTATCGTGCAGGCGATTACCCAATTCAGTGTGAATTCTCTCAATCTGCCTTTTCAGCAGCATTTTCAGCTCTGAGAGAGTAGGAACGACAATATCCGCTGGCGTAGTTAAAGGGGAAGTTTTATACTCAAATTGCTCCTTGAACCCCTGTGGCAGTTGAAGCGGAAGCTCCATATATTGAAAAGCGTACCTTTCCATCACGACATAAATATGCCCCATCTGCCAACGGATTGAATTGCGGAATCCATCCGGAATCTGATCCGCTGTCTCCTCCGAAATCCCTTCAACGACTTGTAAAACTTGATCTCTAACGAATGCCAACTGCCTGAACAAATAATGTTCCAACATACTCACTCCTTCAGCGACTCTTTTGGCCCATTGTAGCATAATTCACCACTAGGGAGTATATGGAAAAATAGTGTTCTACGGGGCGTAATCTACGCCTGCCTGCTCAACCAGCGCGCGCTGTTTAATATGAGACGGCGGTAGGCTTCTGGCTCAAAAGAAGGGGCATGATGCCCTGGCTGCAAATACACGACCTTCCCTAGACCATAAGCGTGCTCCCATGCCGCGGGGTACCGTTTTCCTTCAAATTCAAACTCCATAAAAACCGTTTTCTTCGTAAACGGGTCAAATTCGAACAAGTACGGCTCTTCATCCAGGTTGAAGTTCTCAACACCTTCCAGTAAGGGATGGTTGGCGGCTGAACCATAATATGCCAAAGGCTGGTAAGGAGGATGGCCGGTAAACTTGGCGCCGATCATCTGCAGCAGCTCGTAGCTTCGTTGCAGAGAAATACCGTTATGGATGACTAGCAAGCTGCCTCCCCCTGCGACATAACGTAGAAGTCCAGCGGTTTGTTGCTGCGTCAGGTCTCGCTTCCAACAGTCCGTGTAAGAAATACACAGAGGTATTTGTTCGTGATCCAGTTCCGCAAAGGCTTGATAATCTTCTGTAGCGGTTAACACAAACTCGTTGCCAAGAATGGCTGCAAGCTGCCCTCTAGCAGGCTCCAATGGATGCCAGGGAGCATCTGTGTTATCGCCAATCAATATGACTTTTATCTCGCGCATAGATCCTTCTCCTCTCCCTTTTACCAGGGCAACTCTCTTCCGCTGTCAGCTTCGATATAAAGCGGTAGTGCCATAAGCTTGTCCTTGTTCTCTTCAATCCGGTTCAAAATATTCGCAGCAGCTTCTTCCGAAGTAAAGGTGCCCGCCGGATTCCATTCACCGCTCATAAAAGATTTGACCCAGCCAGGATGAATCAGCAGGACGCGCCCGCCTTCTTTGCGAATTTTGTTATGAACGATCGTTGAACCCATATTCAAAGCTGATTTGGCCATGCAATACCCGAACCAGGCATCCCGATGGCTGTTCGCAATACTGCCCGCTTCGGAGGATATGTTAACAATCAGCTTTCCGCCATTCATGATCGGCTCAAGTAAACTATTGGACATCCGAATAGCGCCAAGCGCGGACACGTTATACACCTGTTGAATCTCTTCGAAATCGAGCTCATCTTCAATCGTCTTCACCGTATCGCCGAGGATAGCAGCGTTGTTGATCAGGAACTCCAACTGATTAGATCTACTTTTGATATAATGAGCTGCTTCCCTTACACTCTCATCAGATCCCACATCCAATTTGAAAACATGCAGTTGATTCGGAAATTGTATCGCGAGCTTGCTCAGATCCTCGTTATTCCCCTGAATGCCACCCGCATAAACCGTATATCCCTGATGCAATAGAGTTTCAGTCATGGCGAGTCCAATCCCTCTATCCGTTCCGGTTACACAAACTGCTTTGTTCAACAACATCTCCTGCGCTCCCACCATTCCTAGTTATTAGACAAGCTTCAGCTCTTTCACAGATCCGTCTTGGTAACCAACGATGACTCTGGCAGCCATCTTAATAAATAACCCATTATCGACAACACCTGGGATGTTATTAATGGCATCATGGCATTCACTTGGCCTTTTAATCTGTTTAAAATCACAATCCAGAATGTAATTGCCATTGTCTGTCGTAAAAGGTTGCTGATCCAGCATTCTCAGCTGCGGCTCACATCCAAGCGCACTAAGCTTGTTGCGTGTTAGCTCGTAACCG
>NZ_JBFTQB010000765.1:0-4848 GCF_056398785.1 Paenibacillus sp. 01T422
CTGTTATAAGAGTCCGGGATAATAAGGTCATAGACACGATAAAAGTAGGGAATGCTGCCTCGGGACTAGCCATTATCCCACTTTGATGAAGGAATTAGAACATCCTTCTAGCCGTGACAAAACGCTTTTTCCATTTATCAGTAAAGTCTTCATAATGCACGCCTTGCTCTTTGGAGTAAGTATGAAGAATCCGCTCGTCTCCTGCATAGATGCCAACATGTCCGATATCGAGCCCGCGTGCGTCAAAGAACAGCACATCACCTTTGCGCAGCTCATCCAGAGGGACTTCAGTTCCTTTCAATGCCTGGTTGTAGGAGACTCGCGGGAGATCGATTGACAATGCTTGCTTGAACACATATTGGACGAATGAGGAGCAGTCGAATGTCTTGGTTTGACCGGAATCTGCACCGAATTCGTATGGCGTTCCGAGAAATTTCGCTCCGAAGGTGAGCAAATCCTCGGCTTTTTTATCTGCTGAAGCGACGTTGGCGTAATCCGTATACTGGGAGGCTGCAGAAAGGAAACCAATCGTCTTGTCCTTCGTCTGCACCTCCAACCAGTTGGCGTCGACTTCTCGGATCACATGAATGTTCTCGCTCTTCGGAATCATTCGAAGAACTTGCCCACTCGTATCCGGAGCGTCACGCAGATTGACGCCATATTCAATCCTGGTTTCATACTCATTCGCCGAGGAAATCGTAATTGATCGCGCATATTCATGCCATTTCACGAGATTACCCAACGTTTCGCTTATTAATCGAAGCGGAATCATCGTGGAGCCGTCAATAATTTTGCCCGCGATCGGCATATCTAGCTGGTCCTTATTTTTATAAGCCGTCATGTCACCTATGCGGTATGTAAATACGATATCATTTTTCATAGCGGTAACTGTTCGTGTGTTGTCATCCCAAGAAACTTTTGCGCCTTCAGCCTCAAAAATTGCTCGAAGTGGAACGAGACTGTAGCCATCTTCGATAACGGGAGGCGTTTCAAAGCTCAACGGATGGCCATCGAGATAGACGGGAAGCGAAGTGTCCGCATTTGCATGAGCATTTGCTGTCGGGAGCATGCCCATGAGCAGAAGCATCAACGCTGCTCCTGTTTGCAAGCCATTTTTTATCTTCATATCCTATACTCCTTAGACTTTAGTAATGTTTAGACGCGGAAGAAGACCTGTTTGTTGCTCTGAAATATGTGGTAAATTAAGGATATGGCAAAGTAAGAGCTTTTGGAGTCAGAAGAACCTGGGGGGATGGATGTGCAAGAGGAGTTTTCAAGAGCAAACAAGAAGGCTTGGGAAACGAAAGCGTATCAGGCTTGGGTACACAGTTTCGGGACACCCGATGAACTTGCCGTAGAGTTGAAAAGGGAACACAAACATCATCTACGTTATTGGTTAAAATACATAGGTGATCCAAGTGGAAAGCGATTGCTTAATCTTCTTGGCTCACACGGCAGAAAAGCCATCTCATTTGCAATGTTAGGCGCGGATGCAACCGTAGTTGATATCTCTGAAGAAAATCGCTTGTATGCCAAGCAAGTTGCCGAAGCCGTCGGTGTGCAACTTGACTATATTTGTTCGGATGTCTTGCAAATCCCAAATGAAGAGTCACTTGGCCAATTTGACATCGTGCTGATGGAGTTTGGTGTTTTGCATTATTTCACTGATCTTAACGATATCTTTGCGGTGGTCCGTCGCAGGCTTGGGAGAAATGGCAGGTTCCTTTTGACCGACTTTCATCCTTTTGCACGTGCTTGGATGACTACGGCAAATCTGACTCAACCAAGTGGCAACTATTTTGAAAAGGGAATAAAAGAAGGAGATGTGGCATTTGCTAAATTGCTCCCAGAGGAAGAACGCTCGGGATTGGAGAGGGTTCTCGTGCGAAGTTGGACGCTAGGTGAGATTATTTCAGCAATTGCGGCTTCTGGGTTAGTTATACGCGCGCTAGAAGAGATAATCCAGATTTAATTATCCTCACCTCGGAGGCATGGAGYCTGACGGTTCAAACTCCGTCAGGCACTACTGTTAGCTACTTTACCTACCTTCCACGATCCCATCGCACAACTCCACATATAGCCAACTTCCACCGCATGCCCTAATAACAAATTAATAGAAACCTAGCGTGAAATTCCGCTAGGCTACTTTAAAGGGAACTAYAATCCCCTATTTCGATGAAAACGAGTAGATTTCACGCGAAGGGGAACTACAGGCTCTTATTTGGCCGGGTTTGCACGTTTTCCGGGTGAAAACGGYWAAATAGRRSWCCGTAGTTCCCCCGGYAGKTGGAAAATGTRCTTTTTCAGGGGAATAGCGSYCTGTAGTTCCCCTTCGCACACGGATGCATGTAAACGATGGGTCAAGAAGTGGAAATGGTTGGACTGCAGCATAATGATCCGCACATTGGGCGGAGCATAAATAGAAATGGCAAACAGCACGCCGGCAAACAAAAAAGGCAGTTCCCAAAAGTAGAAGCTTCTACTTAGGGAACTGCCTTTTTTTACAACCGCACGGCTAACTGCGATTTGCCTGTTTCAGGCGTAAGCACGATGCCGTTAGGGGAATCCATCCATTCCGCCCCATCTACGCCAGCGACTTCATGTATGTCTCTCAGCACGATGGTATACGGCTTCGTTGCACCTTCAATGAAGAAGCTCACTTCTTCATGCTGGCGAACAGCCTTCACTGTCACTTCCAGCTCGCCTTGCAAGCTGTACAGCGACGCTGCAGCGCTGGCGCCATCCTGCAGTTCGAACAAATGCAGGGATACGCCATCTGCGTAGTCGTAATCCGGCTTCTGATCGTTGGCTCCGATAGCGAGCAACGAATTCGGCTTAACCAGCAAGGGCAGTGYCATGTACCCATGGGTTTCTTCGTGCCATTTGCCGCCTTCCATGACTTGTCCGCCAAAGAAGTCGGTCCAGCGTCCTTCCGGCACATAATACATCACTTGTCCGCGATCATTGAAGATCGGAGCTACAAGCAGATTATCGCCTAACATGTACTGCGTATCCAAATGATGGGTAGTAGGGTCCGCAGGGAAATCGAGCACCATCGCGCGCATCATCGGAATCCCCATCTCGGTGGACTGTATGGCACTTTCAAACAGATAAGGCATCAGCGTGCTTTTGAGCTTCGTAAAATACCGGAGCACATCGACGGCTTCTTCGTCAAACAGCCACGGAACGCGGTAAGACTCGTTGCCGTGCAAGCGGCTGTGCGAAGATAGCAGGCCAAAGGCGACCCAGCGCTTATAAATATCAGGCGGCGCTGTTCTCTCGAAGCCGCTGATGTCGTGGCTCCAGAAGCCGAAGCCGGATAAACCGAGCGAGAGGCCTCCGCGCAGCGACTCCGCCATGGAGTCGTAATTGGCCGAGCAATCGCCGCCCCAGTGCACAGGGAACTGCTGGCCGCCTGCTGTGGCTGAGCGGGCAAAAAGCATCGCTTCATTTTTGCCGAGTTTTTCTTCCAGCACTTCAAATACGGCCTTGTTGTACAGGAAGGTGTAATAGTTGTGCATTTTCAGCGGATCAGAGCCATCATGGTACTTAACATCGGTAGGGATGCGCTCGCCAAAGTCGGTTTTGAAGCAGTCTACACCCATATCAATCAGCCGTCTCAGATGGCCCTTGTACCACTCTGTTGCGTCTGGATTGGTGAAATCGACCAGCCCCATGCCAGCCTGCCAGAGATCCCACTGCCACACGTCATCCTCCAGGTTTTTGACCAAATAACCTTGCTCCATGCCTTCTTTGAAAAGCGGCGACTTCTGGCCAATATACGAGTTAATCCACACACAAACTTTAAGGCCTTTGTCCTTGAGGCGTTTCAGCATGCCTACCGGATCAGGGAACATATCGGCATCCCACTCAAAGTTCGTCCATTGATATTCTTTCATCCAGAAGCAGTCAAAATGGAACACATGCAGCGGAAGGTCGCGCTCGATCATACCGTCAATGAAGCTATTCACAGTGGCTTCGTCATAATTGGTTGTGAAGGACGTGGTTAGCCACAAGCCGAACGACCATGCTGGAGGTAAAGCGGGTTTTCCAGTCAGCTTGGTGTAATTATTCAGAACGTCTTTCAGTGTTTGGCCGCCGACAATGAAATACTCAACATTTTCGCCTGGCACGCTGAATTGGACTTTGGACACAACTTCAGAGCCAACTTCAAACGATACATGCCCAGGATGATTGACGAATACGCCGTAGCCTTTACTCGATAAATAAAAGGGAACATTTTTGTAAGCTTGCTCGCTGCTTGTGCCGCCATCTTCGTTCCAGATGTCTACCGTTTGCCCATTTTTCACGAAAGAGGTGAAGCGTTCTCCAAGCCCGTAAATGTGTTCGCCGACACCAAGTTCCAGCTGTTCACGAAAGTATACATCTTTGTTGTCCGTTGTAATATGTCCCGCACCTTTGCTGTTGGAGCCGGTCAAACGTTGTTCCTCGTAAAAGAATTCCGTTCCCCATGTATCTTGTTTATTGATTTTGACGCTTAAATTTCCGGATCTTAGCGTCATATGGTGACTGCTTTCATTAATAGAAACAGGAGTCTGCGGATTATCAAACAATTCAAAAGCTGGTCCCTTCGTTTGCTTGCCTGCATGATGCGTCCAGCGTACACGGATGACATCTGGTAAAGGCGAGCTAAATTCACATGTCAGCATCCCGCCATTTAAGGTATCACCTTTTCGCTGAATCTTCCGCGCAGCGGCATAAACCGTCAGATTGCTGCCATTTTGCTCCACTTCGCGGACATCAACAGGGTTCAGAACGGTGTAGCCTTCCTTCGCCATCCAATAACCATTAGAAAATTTCATTGCCATCAGCCCTCCATTGTAATTT
>NZ_JBFTQB010000766.1:0-4633 GCF_056398785.1 Paenibacillus sp. 01T422
ATCAAAAGAAGGACTTGTATTGGAAGAAAACGTTAAGATAGGGACATATACAAAAATAGCTTGTACAGGAAGTCTGAAAAATATTGGCAAAGGTATAAGAATAGGTGCAAATAGTGGCGTAGGTGACTTCTGTTTTTTTGGTGCAGCTGGTGGGATTGATATTGGTCAAAATGTAATTATGGGTCAAAATGTAAGATTTCATTCTGAAAACCATAATTTTGATAGGCTTGATATTCCTATTAAAGAGCAAGGGGTTACGAATATTGGAATTCATGTTGGCGATGATTGTTGGATCGGTGCTGGTGCTGTTTTTCTGGATGGTGTAAACGTTGGTGAAGGATGTGTAATTGGAGCAAATACACTTGTTAATAAAGATATACCTCCATATAGTGTAGCAGTAGGTAATCCAGTAAAAATAGTAAAGAGTCGATTGTCTATGGGGTTAAAAATTTAATGAATATCTTACACGTTACGCTAGGCCTTCCTCCATTCCGATCAGGTGGATTAACAAAGTATTCAGTAGATTTAATGTTAGAACAACAACGACAATCCCATACTGTTTCTCTTGTTTATCCTGGACATATTTATGGTTTTGGTGGGGTTCGAATTACTGAAAATAATAGTTATAAGAACATTGGTGTATATGAAATAATTAATCCATTGCCAGTACCTCTTCTGGGTGGAATAAAAGGACCGAGTAGATATATTAGGTCAGTAAATAAGGGTGCATACAAAACTTTTCTCAATAAGTTGAAACCTGAGGTCATACACATTCATACCTTTCAAGGGATTCACAAGGAGTTCATCGAAGTTGCTAAGGAATGTGATATACACATCATCTACACTACTCACGATTACTTCGGGATATGTCCTAAAGTCAATTTGATGGATCATCTCGGTAACATTTGTAATGACTACGATTCTGGACTGAAATGTGCTGCTTGCAATGTAAATGGCTACAGTATGTTTAAAATTTTTGTTATGCAATCAGAGTTGTATCGATTGTTAAAAGATTCATCTATTGTTAGGGAAATTCGTCAACGTGAAAAAGGTAAAAATAACCGCGTTCTTAGTGTAAATAAATCAGTTGCAGTTCATACTGCGATGAAAAGTATTCATGGAAATAAATATATAGACTTGAGAAAATATTATATTGAAATGTTTTCCTTAATTGATTTATTCCATTTTAATAGCAGCACTGCAAAGAGTGAGTATGTAAGGTATTTAAACGTCCAAGGGAAAGTAATTCCAATAACACATAGTGATATTCGCGATTCTCGAGTTTCACGAAAATATGAAAACCACAAGCCATTACAAATCGCCTACCTTGGACCGGTAGATCGATATAAGGGCTTTTATTTTGCGCAAAACTCTTTAAATAAATTAAGGGGCGGTAATTGGCACCTACATGTTTATGGAGATTTAGCTAAAGCTGACGCAGATAGTGATCCCAATCATTATACGTTTCATGGAAGATACGGGTATGACGAACTCTCAAGTATCTTTGAACGTACGGATCTCTTAATTATACCGAGTCTATGGAAAGAGACATTTGGGTTTATCGGTCTTGAAGCATTAGCACATGGAGTGCCAATATTGATTTCTGAACATGTGGGGCTACAAGATGTTATTACTCATGGAGAAACTGGTATTGTGTTTAAGGCTGAAGAAAGCGAATTATGTGAACAGATTGCAGCAATAATTGAGGATAGAGAGTTCGCAAACACAAATTAATAAATTGTACTGTGTATATATTGGCCTGCCGGATAGGGCCTTTTTTTTATTTCTATAAAAGGCAATTGGAGAAAATGGGAGTTACTGTTTGCGTAAATCCTGATGGTCACGAATGGAAACGAAGTAAATGGAATGCCGCCATCAAAAAGTATTGGAAAGTGTCAGAAAGCTTAATGGTTAAACATGCAGATCTATTGATCTGTGATTCCAAAGGTATTAAGAGCTACATACAGTCAGAATATAAGTCATATAACCCTAGTACAGCTTTTATCGCGTATGGTGCAGATATCGAAGTATCAAATCTATCAGATGAGTCCGAGAAACTACAAGCTTGGACTGAGCAGTATGGTATTAAAATAAACGATTACTACTTAATAGTAGGAAGATTTGTACCAGAAAATAACTACGAATTAATGATTCGCGAATTTATGAGATCGAATACAAAAAAAGACTTAGTCATTATTACAAATGTTGAACAAAATCAATTTTTCCAAGGTTTATTGGAACGCACGCAATTTAGCGCAGATCTTAGAATAAAATTTGTTGGAACTGTTTACGATCAAGAGTTGTTGAAAAAGATTCGGGAGTTGGCTTATGGTTATTTGCATGGACATGAAGTAGGAGGGACGAATCCTTCTTTACTGGAAGCGTTGGCTTCAACCAAGTTAAATTTGCTACTAGATGTTAATTTTAATAAAGAAGTGGCTTTAGATGGGGCTGTTTATTTCAATAAACAAGAAGGTTCACTCGCGTCTATAGTTAATCAGGTGGATCACTTTTCTCTAGAAGTGATTGCTACTTTATCATACAAAGCAAAACAGCGAATCGATCAAGAATATTCATGGTCAAAAATAGTAAATGAATACGAACAATTCTTCTTAACAACAGAAGTTCAAATGAGAAAAACGTCTGTTATAAAAGAAAGTGCAAAACTCATTAAGCAGTAAAGGAGCTGTTCAATTTTGAAAGGAATTATTTTAGCTGGTGGAAGCGGGACGAGGCTATATCCACTAACTAAAACGATATCGAAGCAATTGCTTCCTATATATGATAAGCCTATGATTTATTACCCGTTATCTGTTTTGATGTTAGCTGGAATCAAAGATATTTTCATCATTTCTACCCCAGAGGACACCCCTAGATTTAAACAATTATTAGGGGATGGTGAAGATATCGGTATTTCTCTTTCTTACTCGGTTCAACCTTCTCCTGATGGGATTGCACAAGCCTTTATTATTGCTGAAGACTTTATTGGTGATGATTCAGTTGCATTAATCTTAGGCGATAATCTATTCTATGGCCACGGCCTTACAGACATGCTTCAAAAGGCAGCTAATCGGAACAGTGGAGCGACAGTGTTCGGTTATTATGTGAATGACCCGGAGCGGTTCGGTGTCGTTGATTTTGATGAGAGAGGAAAGGCTATTTCGATTGAAGAGAAACCAAATATACCTCGCTCGAATTATGCAGTTACTGGACTTTACTTCTATGATAATAAAGTTGTTGAGATAGCCAAAAGAATTAGACCATCTGCTCGTGGTGAACTTGAAATAACCGATATTAATAAAGAGTATCTGCTTCTAGAGCAGTTAAGTGTAGAGATTCTCGGTAGAGGGTATTCCTGGCTGGACTCCGGCACACATGAATCTTTATTACAAGCTTCACAGTTCATTGAGACCATAGAGAAGAGGCAAAGTTTAAAAATAGCCTGTCTTGAGGAAATTGCTTTTAATAGAGGATATATATCACGGGAGCAACTTTTAGATTTGGCGGAGCCTATGATTAAAAATGAATATGGTAAGTATTTACTGAAAATAGCCGACCAGGCACTGAAAAAGAAGCCTATTTATGTCTGATGTGAAAATATAGTGAAAGTTGAAAATATGTTAGAAATGCAAGAAATGAGGATGTACCTATTGTGAAAAAATTTAGACCTTGGATTCAATGGACTATATGGATAGTTAGTTTGGTATCTATCTTATTGTTTTTGACAATAGGATATTTATATTACAAAATTCATTCTATTCAAGTGGAAGATGTGTTGAAGCGACACGCAACCGTTAGTAAAGATCTCGTTGGAGAACAACAAGGGGGGGGAGAAGATAGCAACAAAACAAATTCTAAGAATCTTCCTTCTTTTATTTCATCCCCTGTTGATAAAGCAAATGAATTTGCTTCGAAACCAATTCAATCCCAAGATGCTTTGGATGCAGCGGCTATCTTACTTAAGTCAGGTCTTAGCTTGAAAGAAGTATATTACTTAACTGGTCAGGCCAGTGATAAGCTTTCCAATAATGAGAAACAAAAAATTCGCGACTTACTTCTTTCTAAACTTACAAAGGAGGAAATAGAGTCACTGCGAGCAATTACTACGCCCTACGGTAAGGAGTTAAAAATCCTTGACCCTAGTTATCCAATTGAGTTAATAGGCGTGTATGACCCAGAAGAACGTAAGAAAGTTCTCAATGAGTTGCAAGATAAGGAAAATTCACTGAAAAGCCAGCAAGTTCAGCAGCAGAACAATAAACAAGAGAATGTTGAACATGCAGATGAAGAACAGTTGCCAAATCAAGTCCAGCCTTCCTCTACACCCTCTGGCCAAAAATCTGACCCAACACTTATTGTAGCCTACACCTCCAAGTTAGATTCATTAAAAACCAGCTGTCAAGGCAATATCAACAATCTTGTCTCTGGTGTAGTAAGTGCGAAGAAAGGAAACAAAGATTTAGGTCTTAAAGAGCTACAAAGCATGTTTGTGCAAAAGTTTGTGGATGCGGAGTCGAAGTGTGATACCAGCTTTAATGGGATACTTTCGGATGCGGGGAATGCAGGAATAAGCTCTGGAGAGATTGATGGCTGGAAGCAATCTTATTATTCTATGAAGCAAGCGGCGCAAGGC
>NZ_JBFTQB010000767.1:0-6203 GCF_056398785.1 Paenibacillus sp. 01T422
GCAATGAAAAACCTCATGCCTGCTGAGAAGAATGGC
Source organism: Paenibacillus sp. 01T422 (assembly GCF_056398785.1). Taxonomy (NCBI): domain Bacteria; kingdom Bacillati; phylum Bacillota; class Bacilli; order Caryophanales; family Paenibacillaceae; genus Paenibacillus; species Paenibacillus sp. 01T422. Next base: position 37 of record NZ_JBFTQB010000767.1, read on the forward strand.
GGTGCCGAGGCATCTACCCCTACCTTGATCGCCAAAAATGTCGTTCCGAAAATAAGACATATAAGTAAGTAATTAAAAATAATCATGACTGTCCCCCCTCTTGGTATGTATCATCATACTAGGTAAGTAACAGAACAGATGTGGGACACTAGAACAGATTTCCAATGATTGCTTTATGATTGAGTTGAGTAAACAGAGGGGGAATATTGGATGAAAGCTCCGGGATCAGCTGGAAAGGAAACTAATCTGCTTTTCAGACAAGCCTATGACTATATTGTTACCCGCATGGATCGCGGTGAGTGGCAAGCCCATGACAAGCTCCCCTCCATCCGACTTCTCGCTCAGGAGCTGCAGGTGCACAGGCTGACCGTTTTTCGCGCTTATCAGCTGCTGAAACAGAATGAAAGGGCTTATGTCAAAGAGAAATCCGGTTACTACGTAAGTCCCTGCAAGACAGAAGAGCAAGCCCCTACGGAGCACACGGRGAGCACTCGTTCATTCACTACGCATAGCGCTTTGAGAAATTCCCTGTCAGAAATTCAGCAAATACCTGCCACCTATCAATTCTCCCAAGCTTTGATCGATCCCAACTTGCTGCCGAATCTTTTTTTGTCCGAACATGTGAAAAAGGTTTTTGACATTTATCCGAAGCTCATGGGTACCTACTCCAGCGCTCAGGGGGATGAAGAGCTTCGCGAGTATCTTTGCCGTTACATGGTTCGGCATCATAACCTCCAGCTCGCAGTCAGTGATCTGTTGATTACCACAGGAGGACAGCAGGCCATTGACCTCATCTCGCGGATCTATATCCGCCCTATGGATCCGATCTTGGTTGAGCGGCCGACGTACAGCGCTGCGCTTGATATTTTCCGCCAGCAGGGCGCGCGGTTTATTCCTGTCGAGATCACCCCGGACGGCTATGATCTGGTGAATCTGGAGAGGCTTATGGCGAAACATAAACCTCGACTTTTTTATATGAATCCAACCTTTCATAATCCGACAGGATACACGATTCCCGCCGCACAGCGCAAGCTGCTCGTTGAACTGGCTGAACGCTACCGCTGCCTGTTAATTGAAGATGATGCTATTCACGAGATGTACCTGGACCAGCCTCCTCCTCAGCCCATGCTGACTTATGATACGGAAGGTTGGGTTGTGTATCTCCGCAGTTTTAGCAAATATATCGCGCCTGGGCTGCGGATTTGCRCCGTCATGGGAGGCCCGCATGTCATCAAGTCGCTCATCACCGCCAAATCATTAGCTGACAACGGCACACCGCTCGTCAATCAGAAAATGTTCCTGCATTACTTCGAATCTCCTCGCATGCAGCAGCATTTGGAGAAACTGCGCATTGCCCTGCAGATCAGGAAAGAAATTGTAGAGCAGGAGCTAGCCTCCTCTGGATGGCGTTGGGTGAGCCCACAGGGCGGCTTCAATCTGTGGCTCCAGCTCCCGGAACATATCCCGGTTGAGCAACTGCTGGAGGAATGCCTCCGGCAATCTGTCTCCTTCGTCCCTGGCGTGATCTGCGATCCGCTCAATGAGATGCATTCTTGGATCCGTTTGAGCTATTCCTTTGTGAATGAGGAGCATTTACGGGATGGCGTTAGGCGGCTTGTAGACATTGCTGGGCGTTACACGGCTACGAGCGGGTAAGGGCGCGGGCGGGAGCGCGGGCGGGAGCATCCACAACACGACTTGTTAAACAGACAAATCCATAAGTGTTGACTAGTGTAACTTGGGTGAGCTGAGCTTTGATGGAGTATTCGGCGTTAATTACAAGTAATCAATCCACGCAGTCGCCTAGTTCCAAAGCTGCGATCCATCAGGACTTGTCTCCGCAGAAATAGAGGGAAAATCTACCGCTACTCAGCGCCGCGTCGGTTCAGGGAATGAAATAGATGCAGAAACTCCTGCTATTCCGTCTGTAGCATGCGAAATTCCCTGAATTTGACCGGATTAGCAGTAGAAATGTCAGTTATTTGCCAAAAAGTGGATCATATGCGGAAAATAACATGAGTATTCGGCGTTAAAAGCCAATGGGTGGAGGAAGGCTTGGATGGTGGATGGCTGGACAGACGTAGCACAAGGGCTGGCTGGCTGGAGGAACGTAGCACAGGGGTTGGACGGACACAGCATAAAAGCTGGACCGACGCAGCGCAAGCACTGGATAGGCCCAGCACAGAGCTGGCCAGACGGAGCACCGAGGCTAGACGAACGCAAGATAGATGCAGAATGAAAAAAGAACTGAAGCAAGTGTAATAATTTACATTTTTGCAGAAACTAACCCTGCATCTACGACTCATTTCTAGGGGCCTTTTACGTGATTTTAATTACGAATCTACTTTTTGTTATAGCTGTATTGGTTTCACGGGCCTACAAGCAGTGGAATAAATACTACGATGTCATGCTTTTTGTCTCTTTTTGCAATTTACTTTACAACTTCCTATGTCACGGTTATTTGATATGGTCATTTCACCCTGATATGTTGTTAGACCACAAGTCGACCGACTTTATGAACACCTTCATCCTGCTGCCAAGTACAACACTCCTGTATCTAACTTTCTTTCCTACCGCCAAACGCAACCAAGTTTTTTATTATCTCATGTGGATAATCGGTTATTCGGCTCTTGAATATCTGTGGTATTCTTACGGTCGAATCACATATCATCATGGGTGGAACATTATATGGTCGATCGCCTTTTACTTCTTTATGTTCTTGACAATAAGACTGCTTCATAGCAATCGAGCGGCCGGGCTGCTTCTTTCTGCTGTGTCCGTCGCATTCTTGGTCATCTACTTTCACATCCCACTCTGGGAATAAAAAAAAGGGTGCCCGCTGGTCCGCAAAAGACCATCCGGGCACCCTTATTATTAAGCTTTCACCTTCGCTTTAATTTCTTCAAGCGGCTTATGATTGCCATATTTCGGATACTCACGTGTTGACGGAGCAGCCCACTGAACCGCATTGGAGATAACGCGGCGGATTTGCTCTACAACCACTGCGGAATACTTCTCCCCCTTCGAACCAGGAAACCATGATCAACTCATCCGGCTGCGGGATATCGAAGTGCTCCCCATACATCTCCTCCGCTTCAAGGTCAATGTACTCGCCAATGCCTTCCACGATTGGATGGCCTGGTGCGACAACCCAGATGCGCTCTTTCTCGTCCGCTTCACGCCATTTGAGGTCACAGGATGTGCCCATCAGCTTCTTGAACACTTTGGAGAAGTGTCCGGAGTGCAGCACGATGAGTCCCATGCCCTGCCACACACGCTTTTGAACGCGCTCTACGATTTCGTCTTGCACTTGGTCATGAGCTTTATGTCCCCACCAGATAAGAACATCGGTGTTATTCAAAACCTCTTCGGTCAAACCGTGCTCAGCATCGTCTAGAGTCGCATAAGTGACATCTACATTCCCGCTGATGCCTTCGCCAATCGCTGTGTGAATCCCGTCTGGATAGGCAGCGCGTACAATTTCGCTTTCTTTTTCATGACGGTACTCGTTCCAAACCGTTACTTTAAGCTTTTGACTCATCTTCTTATTCCCTCCAAGATAGCGTATTCATTCATAATGTGAGTATAGTCCGTCCATTGCCAGAATGAAAGGCAAGATTGTGCCTATTTATTATTCAATAGTGTCCTCAATAAGTAAACAATGTTATACTTTCTCTTGATAAACCTTACCTGCAACGATGATTTACATATTCAAAAATGTCCTACCCAATAGCGAGGTATACGTAAACATGGAACCCACACATAACTCTTTTACCGAAATAGTGAACGAAGAAGTCATTTATCAGAACCCGCTGCTTTTCCTAAAAATATGGGAGCTTGGCTCCGACTCCGCTCACTTCGATCCCCCAACGCCTTGGTGCTGGCATTCGCATAAACAGGTGGAATTCCTTGTCGTCACGGAAGGCCTCCTGGCTATTCAAACCAAGCATGAACAAACGGTGTTATCCGCGGGAGATGTGATCGTTCTAGGTTCCTCCCAGCCCCATCGGACCTACAAATACTCCGCTGGCCCTTTACGGCAGATCGTTTTCCAAATCGATCTCAAACAGCATTTTGACCTAAGTACGATGCCTTACCTGCATTGCTTCTCGGAGCTGACTCACCCGCTTGAGCAGTTCAACGAGATTTTCCGGAGCAATCCGGTCGTGAAGCAAGCCGCTTATGAGCTTATTCTGCAGATTTTCGAAGAGTCGCAATCCCGCAAAATTGGCTACGAGCTTGCCATCAGCGCGGCGATCAAAAACCTGCTGCTGCTTATGTTACGCAATGACACCCGTGATCTGTCCGCACTTGCGGAGGATTCAGGTATCGCTCGCTTGCGCCCGGCGCTCGATTATATCGACAAGCATCTTGGCGAACGAATTACGGTTGAAGACGTCTGCTCCCTGCTCAATTTAAGCTATCATTACTTTATTAAGTATTTCAAAAAAGTGATGGGGATATCCTTCGTGGATTACGTGAATTACAAGCGTATCAAAAAAGCCGAGCGTCTCCTGTTAACAGGCGACCTCAGCATGATGGATGTAAGTTTTGAGGTTGGCATCCTCAATATGGCTCAGTTCTACAAGCTGTTCAAGCGGCATAATCAATGCTCGCCCAAAGAATTCAAACAACGCATGCGCAGCCAAACGGGGGTCGCCCCCCTTCTGGCGCAAGCGGATTAACCTCAGCCAGGCAAGAAGCCCTGCTGGCTGACAAGCACACGCTCCTGCGGAAAATACCGCAGGAGCTGTTCGTGCACGCGCTTATACGCATCCGGACTGTACCAGTCCGAAAGCCCCAGCGCGTCATAGATAGCGCGCACGCCGATGCGTGCCGTGCGCCGGCCCCCACTGCCATCGCCCATGAAGTAATCGTCGATGCACACCCGCTCCACGATGCCCGCGAGCCGCTCGGCGAACTGCTCCGAGCTCGGCAGCGCTGGCGCTATCGTGGCCTGCACGGGAATACCGCGAGCCGCCAGCTCGCGAAGGGCCACCAGCCGCGCCGATATCGGCGGCGCGGACGGGGTGAACGCTCGGCGGACATCCTCGCGGTCCGTCTCTACGGTCATGCTGACTCGGACGCGGTCGCCGAGCAGCTCCAACAAGTCCGCGTCCCGCTTCACCAGCGGGCTGCGGGTCTGAACGAACAAGAAGTCCGGCTGCTGCACGGACATCACCTCCAGGAGCGAGCGGGTAATCCGCTCCTTATACTCGCTCGGCTGGTACGGGTCCGTCGCCGAGGACATGAAGATCGTGACCTGGCCTTTGCGCTTCGCTTTGGCCAGTTCTTGCTCCAGAAGTGCGGCGGCATTGGCCTTCACGTCGACCCAGGTGCCCCAGGGCTCCGTACGGAACAGTGCCACCGGCATCTGTCTCACATAGCAGTAGGAGCACGCAAAAGCGCAGCCAGTGTACGGGTTCAGCGTATGTGAATATCCCTCTAGAAAGCCGCTGGCTTTGGTGAGCAGCGTTTTCGCTGACTTGTGGTTCACCTCGATCTGCATACGCGCTCCACCTCCCTTTTCTTCTGCTTACAATCCGACCTTTTCCAGCACCAGCAGTTTCTCTTTATTCACCAATCCACCGCGATAACCGGTTAACGCCCCATTTTTCCCGACCACGCGATGACATGGCACCATAATAAGAACCGGATTGGCACCAATTGCTGTACCGACAGCTCTTACTGCGCTAGCCTTATCCAGCTTCTGAGCGATCTGTGAATAAGTGACCGTTTCACCATGTGGTATTTCATTTAATTCGCGCCACACGGTTTGTTGAAACTCCGTCCCACGCAGATCAAGTGGCAGCGTGAACGTTTTGCGCAAGCCTTGCAGATACTCCTCAAGCTGCTGCACATAAGGCTCTAATATGGCCTGATTCTCCATCCAACTATAATCATGGAACCGATTTTTGGCCCATTTGGTTAATTCGGACCATGCTTCTGTATCAGCCGCACCTTGGTCGGCATCTCCTGCCTGATATTGCAGGTAGATTAGCCCGTCGTCCGTTGCTGCGATCAAAAAGTTATCATCCAATAAACGAGCTACGCCCCAATAAATGGATTTAGCTGTCCTCGCTTCTTTTGTTTGCATCCAAGAACCCTCCTCGGTTATGGTTAGATGGTGGAAGTTTGACGATATTCCGATGGCGTGACACCTGTCT
>NZ_JBFTQB010000768.1:0-6951 GCF_056398785.1 Paenibacillus sp. 01T422
GTTTACGTCTCCGTAAACAGTTCCCAAGGTCAATATGAAATGATCGTGCTAATTATTTAACTGGATTCTCAACTTTCACTTTACCAGAAACGATATCATCGCGAATCGCTTTAACTTTCGTAACAACGTCTGGTCCAATGAAAGGGCTAAGCGTAGATTTGCTCTCTTTGGTAACGAAAGTAAGGCCAACGCCATCTTCTTTCAAACCGTAATCAACTGAACCGAATTTAAACGTGCCCGTTACGAAATCTTTCACCGTTTGGTAGGCCACGGCATCTGTTCCTTTTAGTTGAGAAAGGACGATATGCTGTGGATCCGTTACTGTACGGTCAATATCTTGTCCGGATGTGAAGAAACCTTTTTCTTTCGCAGCTTCGAACACGCCTAGATCGCCAACAGCAGAAGCGGCAGCGATGAAATCTGCACCTTGCGAGAATTGCGTTAACGCTAATTCTTTCGCTTTGGCTGGATCTGTGAAGCTACCAACGTAGTTAACGATGAATTTAGCATTAGGATTCGTTGCTTTCAGACCTTCTTGGAAGCCAACCGTGTATTTCTTGATGAGCGGGATATCAAGTGCTGCAACCATGCCTACGACATTTTTCTTAGTAGCAAGACCAGCAGCTGCACACCGGTTGCTGCTGTGTCTGTCTTTGCAGTTGCACAGCCTGTTAGCAATATTGTTACAGCAAACATAGAAATTAAAGCTTTTTTCATGTGTATCTCTCCCCTTGATGAAAATATGTTATGTACAACACTCTTTTGTATATCCTACTAAATAACTCGGATTTAGTCAAAGTATTTTTTCTTTCGACAAACATGAACGAATTATGTTCGAAATATACGAAACTCGTCGATAATTATACTATATTGTCGAATGACATGCTATATAAAAAAGCCAGTCCCCAGAATTGGAGACCAGCTCTCTATTCAACATCGTTGCTAGACTTCATGATGCTGATGATCAGCAACGATATTCGCTGCTTCCATTAATTCACGCATGACATCGGATTGCAACTGCGGGTTAATGTACAAACCTTTAACGAACAAAGCACCCTTTTCACTTGACGTATATCTGGACGGGATTTTGTTTAAAACCAAAGCAAGCATATCATCTTTACACTTATTGCAATCGCATTTCAATTCGTATTTTTTCTGAAACTCATCCAACATATTGACGACGATTGTTTCCATGGCATTAAAAACTGGCATCGGAGTTAGCCCCTTCACTATTTCAACTATATGTCTATTATAACGTATAAACCTATAATCAAAAAGTGCTCATAGACTAGTTAAATCATCATTATTGACTCATGGTAGGTAACTTCTCCTAGTTCCAGACACCCTAATCTCGCATTCTCCTTCCCAATTTAAAAGAAATGACCACAAAATTCACCAGGATGTGATACGCTGTTTGTTGCATATGCTTGGGAAAAGCGGATTCCGACTAAAAAATCGTTTCGTCTCCGAATGCTATACAGTTATAAATAAATTAGACTTAGGGGTTAACTTATGCTGCAAAAAACACACAGTATTGCCGGTTTCATATCGGCAGAACTCGTACTCGCTTATCAAGAGGTAAGCTTTTTTTCATGGGACACGGCTGGTGCTCTTCTGCTGGGCTGCTTGGCAGGGACGCTGGCCGATGTCGACAAGCCGGGTTCGACGATGGCCAAGGTTTTATTTCCACTATCTGCCCTGCTTCGAATCCTGAAGGTGCGCCATCGGACGCTAACCCATTCCATTGTCTTTCTCCTTCTGCTGATGATGATTTCTTTGCCGATGTCCCCCTTATACTTCTGGGTCTTCATCGTGGCTTATGCATCGCATCCGATTATTGATTTGCTCAATGAGCGAGGCATACAACTATTTTGGCCGCTCCCTGTGAAAATCCGTCTGCTGCCGAAATTCATCGCCATTGATACTGGATCTACGAGTGAAACCGTATTCCGTTGGCTGCTTCTGGTAATCACCTTACTGATCCCTTTTAAGCTTTATGTGTATCCCATGCTATAAATAAAAGCCCCTCCCTCTCTGCCTGAACAGAAAGGAAGGGGCTTTACATTTACTGCATTGGAATTGATATTTTAAAACAAATCCAGCCATCTTCCACACACACTTCGATAGTCCCTTTGTAGTGCTCAATTCGCTCCTTGACGACCGACAATCCCAATCCTTGATGCTCGCCATCACCTTTGGTGCTGTAGCCGATAGAAAACATTTGGTTGTAGTCTTCGACTTGGAAATCCGGCAATACGGGGTTGGAAACAGAGATTGTCACTTGATTCGACTCCGACCATCCGTTCACAATGACCTCTCGTTCGCCTGGCGGGAATTTATTAACCTCATCAAATGCATTATCTATCAGATTCCCGATAATTTTCACGAGATCAACGGATTTTACCCCTAAAGCTAAACCATCAAGTCCAGTAAATTCATAATGAAAATCAATTTTCGTCCGCATGGCAAGCGCAAACTTCGCTTGGATCAAAGCAGCGATCGCTGGATGGCCAATACGAATAATATCGTTCACTTCGTTGATTTCTTCCAGCAACTCTTTCATATACTTCATCTGCTCTTCTTTTTTGCCATTCGCAAGCAGCGCGTACATGGTCTGCACATGATTTAAAAAGTCATGCCGCTGGCTGCGAATCGTAGCAAACATCAAATCCACATTTTGAATATACATTTCTTGTGTGGATTGAACCGCAGTTTCACGGCTTTTGGTAATAAATCGGAATACAAAATAAATAAAGATGCAGCTGCAAACGGTAAACAGAACAACGATAAGCATAAGCTGAACGAGCTGATTGTTTAAAGTCCGTTGAATTGACTGATAATCCGACGTAATTGAGATGACGTAAGGAACTTCTCGTTGCACTTCGGTTAGTTTGTTCTTAACAGGAACGTAGACGAACGTTTTGAGAATCGGCTTGCCATTCCAACTCTCTACAACGCTAACCGGTTTATTATTTTCAATGGATTCCTTATAGTACTTCAAATCTTTGTCATTCGTAATGTTGTACGAACCGAACAGCAGCGGCCGATCATACACCGAAATGAACGATGTGCCGTCACTGCCTTTGTACTTTTAATTTGAAGTTCTTTGGGTTCAGATGACTTGCCAACCATGATATCGTTTCCAACACCACTGCGCTTCATCAGCGAAAAACCATCGACCCCTGCTTGTTTGGCAAGTTGAACCAATTGTTCGTTAGATACTTTATCGACATCTGGATCAAGCTTGCTCGCGGCGAAAAGTGCAACAGAGCGCAGCCTTTCTCCAACTAAATCTTCCACGAAGAAGGAACCTTCCTCTGAGAGTTCAATGGAAGTTCGTATTTGGTTGGCCGTCGACTCCATTCTCATCGATAATGCTTCCGTTAACAGTGACTTCGTATACCAGTAATAAGAGGTATTATTCGTCACAAGCAACAGAATAACGATAATTAAAGTGATGTAGATGACTTTGGAGTTTATTCTCATGAAGATGTTCACACTTTCTATATGTTGTAAAATGGATATTACAAAGTTGACACTATGTAAAACTATTTTTTCGACACCATCCGAAAATAGATGTCTCTTTCAGTAGTATAGTAGGATAGGAAAGCCTTGTCTATCAATTAATGTTGTGGCTTTTAAACCATTGGTAAGATAGGGAAAAATGCCAAGAATCAGGATGTGTCAACAAGGCGGAACTACAGGGCGTTATTTTTTCGAAATCGGCCCTTTTGTATGCGAGGGGGAGCTAGGAGCCTCTATTTCATTGCATTTGGCTATAATCCAGCCAAATGTGATGAAATTAGGCCCTGCAGTTCCCCTCAAGCTGCCAAACTGCCACTTTTCGCCGAAATAGCGGACTGTAGTTCCTCCAAATAGTTTGTGCAGCCCACAGTGTCAAATTTTCTCCCAGTCAGCTCGCCAAAAAGAAATTGCAGCCCATTCCCACTCAGGAACCAGGCTGCATGTTTAGGTTACTTAGCTGCTATTTCAACGCTTTTCCTCCAAATCATTCTTTCGCCAATGCGCAAGACAACATCAACTTGATGCGTCCCTACAGCTATCGGGCGATAGGCAGTAAAATACTTCCAATATTTAGACGCTTCCTCATTTAAAAAGTTACTTTTTTACGATTACTTTACTTGACCACGCTACTTTAGTACTATAACAAGTATCGAATACATGAGGAGCTGTAAAAATGTCCAATGATGAAATCATTCTAACTCCCGAAGGATTACGCAGTTTAGAACTTGAGCTTGAGGAATTAAAAACCGTTAAACGCAAAGAATTGGCAAGCCGGATTAAGACTGCCATTAGCTACGGTGATCTGAAAGAGAACAGCGAATACCATTCGGCCAAAGAAGAACAGGGCTTCATGGAAACCAGAGTTTTGACGATCGAAAGAATGCTAAAGAAAGCACGAGTTGTAAGGAATCTTGATGCGTCCAAAGTCCAAGTAGGATCCACAGTCGTGCTTAATGATGTAGAATTCGCGGAGAAAATTGAGTACAAAATCGTTGGTTCTTCGGAAGCGGATGTCAATGAAAACAAAATTTCCTACGAAAGCCCGCTGGGCGTTTCACTCATGAACAAAAAAGTTGGCGATACGATCAGCGTAAATGCGCCGATGGGTGTTATTTCTTACGAACTGCTTGAGATTCGCGTATAGTTTAATCACGCACAAAGGGCTGTCTCTATGTAGATACATCTACTAGAGATCAGCCCTTTTTGGGTTCCCATATTCAACTCTTATACGCCAACTACTTCAAAAAGCTGCAACGCTTTCCGCATCTTCTCCAAGTACTTCGGATTATCATCCGAGCACATCCATTTCAGATCGGAATGTCCTTTGCCAAGCAGCTGGTCTCGATCGCTCAGCAGCTGTGTCAGCCGGTTCACCGTCCCCGCGCTTCCATCAACAATTTGGATATGAGCCGGTAGAACCTTTTTCAATGCACTCCGAAAAAAAGGATAATGCGTACATCCAAGAACAACCGTACCATACATCTTCAGATCGAATGGAGCAAACTGGGCATGGAAATAATCAATAATTTGATGGCTATCCACATTCAGCTGCTCACAGAATTGGACTAATTCCGGCATTGGCAGCGAATCCACCATCCCCATATCATCGGTACGGGAAACAAGTTCTCGGTACTTGGACTCTTTGAGCGTTAGCGGCGTTGCGAGCACAAGCACTCTTTTGCCCGATGAACGGTTCATGGCAAGCGCCGGCTTTACCGCAGGTTCCATGCCGATGATCGGCATTTCGTATATGTTGCGAAGTTCCGAGATAGCAATACTCGTAGCCGTGTTGCAGGCTATCACAAGCGCACTAACCTCTTCTTTGCTGATCGTTTCCACTGCTTTTTTCACAAAAGAAAGGACTTCATCCTTGGATTTCGTCCCGTATGGCACATGAAGCGTATCCGCAAAATAAAGAAAATCCTCATGAGGCAACTGCTTCATAGCCTCGTGTAAGACGGAAATTCCGCCTATTCCTGAATCAAAAAAAGCTATTCTCATTTGTTTTCACCCTGATCTTGTTCTTTCGATGTTAGAGCAAACCTGCTGTTATAAGTCCATTGCGAACGCCATCTTCATCTACGTGTGTTGTCACATGATCAGCATAAGGAAGCAAATCCTTGTGGGAGTTCCCCATCGCGATGCCCATGCCAACAAAGGAAAGCATTTCCATATCATTCAAGCCATCGCCAAATGCAACCGCATCTTCCGGTTTAATATCTACGAGCTCAAGCAGTGCTGCAATTCCTTGAGCTTTGGAGCCTCCAGCAGGCAAAACATCGATGGCATGCTGATGCCAGCGAATAAGCTTAAATTCTGTTTGGAGCTCTTCATACAGATGTTCATCCGTATCTTCGCAATGCAGAAAGATTTGATAGATATCGTTCGTTTTCCAGAAATCCGGGTCATAACCTGGCAAATCCACCTTCAACGACGAAACGGATCCTGTTACGAAATAGGAATCGATCCCTAGCTGCTCGGCCAGGGGCTTAATGAAGTATGGGGCTCGTCCGGTAGCAATCACCGGTTCAATGCCTTGCTGCTTTAATTGATGAATAGCTGTTACCGTGGAAGCAGGAACCTGTTTTTCCTCATTGACAAGCGTACCGTCGATATCAAAAAACACAATTTTATACACAGTTGGGTCTCCTTTGCACTTGGTGGCAGCTGTCGCTGCCAGCCTTCTCTCTTTCTCTCATTAAACACCAAAAAGAGATAAAAAACAAAGAAAAAGAGAATCCCCTAGGCTTCTCTCCCCAATTGCTATACAATTTCATCAATCACCCCGTGGGATAAGGCCTCATCAGGACTCATATACCAATTACGCTGATGTTCCTGAACACGAAGAATCTCATCTTGGGTTAGCTTTGTTTTGGATAAAAGGTATTCATCATAAATGTTCTGCAGCCTCTGCGTTTCATCCACCCGGTTTTTCAAATATTCCAGATGACCGTCAATGTGAGTAGAAACCGCATGATACATGAAGGTGCTAAGCCTGCCCGCATATCTTTTGTGGCCACTTACAGCGATCAGCAAGCTCATACTGGCAGCTAGTCCATACACATAGGTGTGTACAGGCGTCTTACTATTTTCGATCACATTAATGAGGCCTAGACCGTCATAGACGCTCCCCCCGTTGCTATTAATAATAACGTCGATGGGAACGCGCTTGAAATCCTTTTCTTTCTTATCTCTGTCATCATCAAATTGATTGATTTTCATGATTTGCTCAACAATGGTTTTCACTGAGCTTTTATTAATGCCATCGAATAGATATAAGGTTCTTTCATTCATCGAAATGCCTCCTGTCCTATGGCCTATTGATACAGATAGTCTATTCCCGACAGATGGACTTTGTAACTCTTTTGCTTGCTTTTGTGAACTTTTTGGCCGAAAATGAAAAGAACCTGGCACTTGGCCAGATTC
>NZ_JBFTQB010000769.1:0-3230 GCF_056398785.1 Paenibacillus sp. 01T422
CCATAATCCATTGTATGCATTATGATATGTAGGGAGAAAGAAATGGGGTGGGTATATGAAGATTGGACCTATATTTTAATGATTTTCTCATCTGTTATAATTTCTTCGGATGCTGCGTAATAAGGTCGATTGAAGGATCTTCGTTGAACCAACACAGAACGAGAGCTTAATAAACAATAAGTGAAGGCTGCAGCTTATGTGCCATCGATTTGCAGGCGTAACAGGGCAAGTGATTCGGAGCGGCAAAAGCCATATTCATGAAATCGATCTATCGCTTACGGACTTTTTAAACCATTTTCATAATCTCAAAAAAATCAGAACAGGTCCCGCTATTCCTGTCGGCAACGGCAAGCATGTGCACTTCGTCACCGGAATGACGACGCAGAATGATATGCATAGACACCAATTCAATTTTGCTACGTTAATTAATAGACCGCTTGTATAATCAAGCCAAAAAGGTCAGCCAGAACTTGAACTTTCTGGCGGGCCTTTTTTTGTCGGGTGTACTTCGCTCCGTCAAAACCCATATGCGTGATCATGAGCACCAAAATCACGACCGGAAGCAGCGTCGCGGCGATGCCGAATACCAGTCAATTGCGGGATGCTTGCCGTTGCGCACTGGAGAAGACCCCACTCTGAATGTGTCAGGTGACAAGAACATGGATGGGATGCCGGTTTTTGTTTCAGTTGGCGTCGGTTAATCACCGAAAACGAATGGATTATTCTCCATTTTAATTACATATTAGTAATTGACTGTCAGGCCGTTTTACTTTCCCGAACCCAAATTATCGCAGGAATCGTTTCCGTTCTTATCATTATCGCTCTAATCTTCTACATCTCAAAAAGGTACTACGAGCCAATAGAAAAAATAATGCGTAGGATTTCTGCTGAAAACCATTTAATAAAATGCAAACAATCTTTCATGGAATTACAAGAAGAGGAAAAGACAATTTCGTTACAAGAGTGGCAAACTTATGCATCGTATTTTGAGTTGATGGACAAGGGTAGGCATCTATTCATCGCCATTATTGAAATCGATAAATACTTCCCCATTCTACAGAGTGACAGCCAGGGACTTCTCTCAGCCAAAAAGAGATTAACCGATGTTGTTCATATCCATGAAAGCCACAGGCTGATAACAACTAAAATTGCAGCGATGAAAGGGTGAAAGGAAACGAATATGGACTTCATCAATGTGTAAAAGTGGGTATTGTCTAACATTATATTTACCGACGATGTCGTAGATAAAGTGCAGCTCAAAATAGTGAAGAGCAAGGAGAAGAGCGAACGCAGCGGGAGATTGCGAAGGAGCTGGGGATCAGCAGCAGCTATGTGCAGGCGAAGCGGGTAGTGTATTTTCGGGATGGGAAGTTGAGTGACGTTGGATAGCATGAGACCGGGACCCGAAGGGGTTCCGGTTTGTTGTTTGTACCTATAGGCAGGTGTTTAAACTATTCGAGCTAATAGATTGTCAATATTAGTATAGTTTAAAGTTTCGAAGTGGCTTTCCATATCTCACTAGAACATGCCACATAAGTTTTAACTCTTGAAGTACTTCTTTATAGGTTCCGCGGTCACTCCAAGAAGCGGGATCGCGTTTTAAGTCCATTACAGCCGATCCAATCATGCTCACATCGATCAAATCATTTCGTGCAATGCGTTTGGCTAAGGAAGGCATCGATGGACCTCTAAAATCTAAGGGAACTTCGTTTGCCAAAAGAACAAAGCCCATATGCCAATAGAGATCAATTGAATACTTGAGGCATATTTGCTCCAGGGTCCGCCCCGTATGAGTACCCTTAAATGAAGGATCTGCAACGAGTACTTCCACGTCTTCCTTAAGTGAAATATTCCCATGTACCTGGGCCTCAATATAATGGTTAAGATTGCGGCTAGGCTCTTTGATTCCAGGGTCAGAGAATGGCCTCTCCAGATTAACCAGCACATGATTGATTAATTCCCGTGGTGTCAGATTCTTTTCCCCGATAGCAAAATCTCTTAAGAATGATTCCTTCAAGAGAGCGGCCAAAATGATATCGAACTCCTCATAAGTACCCTTTTCCTTCGGGTCTTGATGAGAATCTAAATAAGTGAACGTACAACGATGTGAGACCTCCGGGGATAGAAGGAAATAGCAAGATCCAAAACGTGGTGCTGGTCCATCTGGATGCAGCATTAAATCCAGTGCTCCATACTTGGGACGCTGGCTATTGGTTGAGCCCATTCGTTGATAGGCTCCTCCAAAAATCTTCTTCTCCCAAAGGTCGCGTTCACCGCCAGGATAAGCTGATACGCTACCATTAGATAATAATGTTTCAAACTGGCTCTTATAAATTCCTTGCTCAAGTAGTGCTTCGGCAACGCTTTTCATAGTCGGATCCGGTCTATCCGGATGAAAATGCAGGGCAATTTTTGCGTGCGCCTTTAGTTTGGTGACGCCTTCTTCATATGATTTTGACGCGATATTAGTCATTTGAATAACTTCCTTAATTACCCGCTCAGCTTCATCTTTCTGGCTCTTCGCGTACTTTGTAATATGCTCTAAAGCCAATAATTGTGAACTTGATAATTTCATGGATCTAGTCGTCGCTCCTCTTTGAACCGATTAGTCAATATCCATATTACCTAAATGACCCTTATATTTTCCGGGAGAGATCCCAACGGTTCGTTTAAACATTTTCAAAAAATTGGAATAATCATTAAATCCACACAGTTCGCAGGTATCTGTGACGCTATAGCCTTCCGAGAGAATCTGTTTAGCTTTGGAAATTCGTTTGAAAAGAATATATTCATGGATGTTACTACCGATATATTTCTTGAAAACTCTCCCCATATAGAATCGATCCACATAGAACTTGGTAGAAAGAGATTCAAGTGTGAGATCCTTTTCCAAATTCATATCAATGTAGTCTAATAGAGAAGTTAATAATTCCGGCATAGAAGAAAGGTTTTCCGAACGATTAACGTCTTTGAAGATAATATTGATCAAGACTAACAATTCAATGAGATAATTCAGCTTTAAAATCTTATAGCCGGCGTGGGGTTTAAGATTCTCAATTTGATTAAAAAGACGCAAAAATTCATTAATTTGGCTGGGTTGAAGCGTAATCTTATTTTGTTGGCCTTTAGGTTTGTTGAGAAAGCAGCTTAGAAGGTCGAGACTTGGAGAATTAAATTTGCGAACGATATGTGGTGTAAACTGTAACGTTATTCGTTCGTATACGTTATCG
>NZ_JBFTQB010000770.1:0-4148 GCF_056398785.1 Paenibacillus sp. 01T422
CAGTTTCTACCGATAATTTCTTCAATTCTACTAGTTTTCGTCCAGCTGCCGGAGAATTAGCTGTAGTCACTACCGCWATTCCGTTCCCTGCGACCAAACAGCGCCGAATAACGGTAGATTTTCCATCYAATGCTACTAAACCGCATAAATGGAGCRTCTCTCTGCAACTGG
Organism: Paenibacillus sp. 01T422; assembly: GCF_056398785.1. Taxonomy (NCBI): domain Bacteria; kingdom Bacillati; phylum Bacillota; class Bacilli; order Caryophanales; family Paenibacillaceae; genus Paenibacillus; species Paenibacillus sp. 01T422. The sequence continues at coordinate 172 of NZ_JBFTQB010000770.1, forward strand.
GCACAATACGCCACATGCAGCTTTCCCCCTGCAACTGGTCACAATAGTACGTTACATGGTGCATCCCCCTGCAACGGGGCACAGGAGTAGCTAGATTACTTATACTTAACGCCGATTTCTCCTGCTACTTTCCGCTGCTGATCCACTTTTGGCCAAATAACTCCAGTTTCTACCGATAATTTCTTCAATTCTACTAGTTTTCGTCCAGCTGCCGGAGAATTAACTATAGTCTCTACCGCTATTCCGYTCCCTGCCACCAAAYAGYKCCRAATAACGGTAGATYTTCCATCTATCTCAGCTGAACCKCCTARATGGTGCGTCACCTTGRAACAKGGCTCAATAGTACGCTACATGGAGCATCTCTCTGCAACTGGGCACAATAGTACGYTACATGGTGCATCCCCTTGCAACTGGGCACAATACGCCACATGCAGCTTTCCCCCTGCAACTGAGCACAGGAGTAGCTAGATCACTTAAACTTAACGTCGATTTCTCCCGCTACTTCCCGCTGCTGATCCACTTTGGCGCAAGTAGCTCCAGCTCCGCGGCTCCCCTGCCTCCAAAAAAAAAACAAGGACCTCCAAGAGGTCCTTGTCTCATTCCTTATTCCCTACCCGCTACTCCGTACCGCTCCCTGCGGAAGCCGCCTCCCGCATCGCGGACAGCGCCTCGTCCAGCGAGCCACTTCCCGCCGAAGCGGAAACCGCGCCCGCCATCTCAGCGCTGTACGCCCACCAGCGCACGCGCACATTCGACGGCTCGGACGTTTGCTGTACCTTCACGCCAATCCGGAAGGTACCCTTCTGCGGATAGGCGATCGTGCCGATCTTCACTTCCGGCGCGTCCGGCTCGAACTCCGTGCCTTTGAATACGTCAGATGCCCCGCCATACACACGCTCCCCACTGGAGAGTATGTCGGAGAAAGCATCCTCGCTGCTCTCTTCCAAGCTCGTGATGATCAGAACGTTGCCCTCGCCAAGTCCGTGCACAATCTCGCCGGAGAAAAAGCTTTTCGTCGCTTTCCCGAACGGCGACACCGAAATCTTCGTGAACGGCTCCACCGAAATATTCACGACACCGCTCACGATGCCAGCAATGCCGCTTCCACCGCCAGCTGGAATTCCCAAATCAAACGAAAGCTCGCTAATCGCTTTATCGAAATTGACCTTAAACTCCGGAGGCTGCCCCGGCGCCAATGTTTTCACTTTGGACTTCGTCACAAACTGGCCAGTCGTCTCGTCGCGGTACTCGCTCGTTCTAGCAAGTCGGTACATGACCGATGAATTGTATACATACTCGCCAAATGGTACTTGCTCAACACTCTCAATGACATAAGTCGGTCCCACTTGAATAAGGCAGATTTTGGCCAAATAAATGCAAGGTTCCGACGGAGCCTCCAAGGATGCTTCCAACGATTGTTTCACGAAATCCGTCATTAAGCGTTCCCGAACGGCATCGCCGATAACTTGAATTTCGCCGACAGATTGCGGCTGCAGCTCAAGCTGCTTGTCGTCAAGTTTCAATACAGCCGTGCTCGTCTGCACACCGATCGTCGCCTTCACACCAACACTGCTGTCCGCACGCAAAAGCACGCTCATTTCGTATTCGCTCTCTTGCAAGTCCTGCGGCTCTTCAAACAAGATCGAATTGCCGTCTATCGCTTCTACACGACTAGCTGCAAGCTCATATTGGAAAGAAATCCGCCCTACTCTAAGCGTCTTCTCAAAACGCAGCTTCATCTCAAACAATTGACCCGGATTCACATAACGAGGCGTTGTCTGAAGCACACGCAGATGCGCATCTTGGTACAACACGATCGTTTGGTCCGTCAAATTCGCCAAAGGCAGCTTCGCAGGTTCAGGCGCATCCTCTCGAATAAAAAGCCGATAGCTCTCAAGCACACGGTTATAATCATTAATTTCATCCGAACGAACGGAGGAATTGGCTACGGCGTGAACGGGCTCTTTTTCCTTTTCATCATAGGCAATACAGAGGTATACGTTCTTCGCGTACTCGTTGTTGCTGAACCCATCCATCATCGAAAGCTTCAATGTCATGGGGGAAGGGACGACAATTTCCCGGCCAAGCGCATCGATTGCAGCTCCCATTTCAACCGAAACTGACTTCTCATCAACAGCGACAACTTGCAAGCCCGTTAGCACACCAGACCCATGCAGGAGACGATTCATCATTCTGCGCTTGTCATTGAAATACTTTTGCTCGGACTCAAAATCCCTGACCGTCAGCAGCTTTCCATAGAAATACCGATTGCGCTCAAACGGGTAATAGCGTGTTTTTTTCATAAGTATCCCCTCACCTTCCAAGGCTCATTTCGTTTATTCGATTTCGGAATCCAGTTCCAACCGGGTATGTATATCCATGCGTTTATCGCGATCCACATCGATCAGCACCGTGTTGTAAGGCATCGAGGAACGCTGGTCGAGCGTTAATAACGTAGGCTCAGATAAGTAAGTATTAATCCCCAGATACGTATGCATATCCGCGTACATCCACGGCTGCAGAACGATCAATTTGCCTTCGGTATAGGCAGGCTTTTGGTCTTCAATGATTTGTTCAATCGTGAGTCGCTGTGCGTCGGTACGCACTACTTCGGGCTTCAGCATAATGCAGAAGCAGTAAGGATTATCCCCGTATAATTGGGCAAAAAGCTGTCGCAGCTCTGATGTTTCCTGCATCTGTTTGAATTGAAAATACTCCAGCAAAAATGGTTCCGTGCCCGTATAAATCTTCAGCATGTTAATCAAACCCTCGCGAGTCCCACGCAATTTGTACAGTTCAGGTGCCTGCTTCATCAATTCCCTCAGCTTCTTCTCGCCCCATGCCTCATGATCGGTAATCGCCAGCCAGCGGCCCAGCCATTCGAGATAGGTGCCAGTTACCGCATCTGGATCAAAATGAGCGGAAATATGGTCGATTTTATCCTCCATATCATCGAAAAACGTGCTGAACATCGCCAGAAAACGCTCCAGAAATGGGCTGTGCTCCTCATCCTGCTGATAAATCGGCGGTAGATAGTCGATCAGCGATGTTCTGGGAGAGTACCCTCAAGCAGCATCGTCCGCGCACGAAGATCAAGCAAGCTAATCTGACCGCTGATTCGGTCAAACACATACAGCCGATTGCGGCTGTCGTGCACCAGCGTATCCACTCGACCACGGAAATTCGTAACTTTATCGAATAACTCGCCATTACCGCGATATTTAAGAATAAACCGCTCGGTAACTCCCTCTTGCTGTGCGTATCCGCTGTCCCCTATATAGAGATTATGATTCGTATCAATGGAAATGCCAGCGAAGCGCCCTTCCTGCTCCAGTTTAAAATGCAGCGGCTCCCGGCCATCCTCATGGAACACYGTTACGGTTCTGAGGTGCGCATCCAATAAGGCCAAAGTACCCTCTGCCGCAGCAGTGAAATACCGCCCTTTCAGTGCAGAAATATCAACCGCCTCTTCCATACGGTGCATGTCATGCTCATATACGTGCATGACCTCACCTGCCGAGCTCCACTGAAGGATGCCAATCCTGCCTCCTTTGGGAACTTCCGGACTTCCATTCATACCAACCGCAATATCCAAAGGAACTGTCGTATAGAATGTTTGCTTCGTCGCTAATTTGGCGTTTACCGAGAGCGGAAACAACTCTAGCCCCTGCCACGTATCAACCGCCCACATGGTCTGCCCATTGGAGAGGGAATACACAGCAATTCTTCTTTCTGTCGTTTGCTCACTGTCTGCAATGACCAGAAGATCCGACATGGAGGCCAGCTTCGCCTGATAGCTGAACAGCCCATGCCCGTGCCGAAATAACGACTCGAGATGGCGGCTTTGATCATCATAGATCCACACATTCGAGGCCTCGTCCAGCAAAATCAGCTTCCTTCCGGCGCCAACCGTCATCTCATGAATCGGGTGAATACCTTCCAGCTCGTCTGTGCGAACGATGCGATGAATGCTGTAC
>NZ_JBFTQB010000771.1:0-4511 GCF_056398785.1 Paenibacillus sp. 01T422
AACGTAGCTGGCATCATTGCGGCTTCGATTAATAACGATAAAGGTATCGCAGGTATAGCTCCAATTGCCAAAATCATGCCGATCAAAGCGTTGGAGTCAGATGGAACAGGCGGCGAAGCGAAGCTTGGTGAAGGCATTAAATATGCCGTGGATCATGGGGCGAAGATCGTCGTGCTTTCCCTGGGATTGAATAAGTACTCGGATTATATGGCAGGCGTTGTCCAGTATGCAGAGGATCACAATGTACTGCTAGTAGCTGCTGTCGGCAATGAAAGCATGAGTGTGAAATACCCTGCGGCGTATCCAACGGTTTTGGCTGTAGGAGGCGTTACGGCTGATAAACAAGCAGACCCCCGTTCGAATTTTGGGCCAGAGCTGGATCTGGTTGCGCCATGGGATGTGTATACCACAGCTCTAGGCGGCGGCTATCAGTACCAAGATGGAAGCTCGATGTCCGCACCGCAAGTTGCTGGGGCAGCGGCACTAGTGTGGAGCAAATTTCCAACGATGAGCGCGTATGAAGTGAGATCACAACTGGAACAGACAGCGGATGATTTGGCGGAAACCGGCTGGGACGCCAAAACAGGATATGGGATGCTGCGTGTGGATATGGCCCTGACGAAACCTTATAAAGAGGATCGCTTCGAGCCAAATGATCGTCAGAGTCAAGCAGCCAAGCTGCCTATACATACCTCTGTGAAAGCAGCGCTATCCTCAGCGCTCGATGAGGACTGGTACGCGATTGATGCGGCCTATGACGGATATATTGAGATATGGCTGCAGAACACCGATAGTGCGGGTATTCGTGCGCGCTTTGATTCGGGGGAAACGTTTATTGCTAATAATGCCTCGGATGGAACTCAGCCTTTTAAGGTGAAAGTGACAAAAGGTCGCACTTATTTGCAACTTCAATCGATAGATCGCGAACGGAAAACAGGAATTAGTTATAGTTTGCGAACGGATTTTATCATCTACACGGACCCATTTGAAGATAATGATAAGCAGTACAAAGCATTTGCTCTACCTGAACGCAGTCAAACGATTCGTGGAACCTTCCACCAAAAAGGGGACGTCGATTGGTTTGTGTTACCTCTAGAGCATTCGGGCTCAATAAGGTTAAAACTCTCCGTCGATACAGGTCGTATAGATCCGATGATTCTTTTTCAAAAGGAAGGAGAAAAGTCGATATCTATTGATCAAGGCGGCGATGGTGGGATTGAGATCAGCTCGCTAATAGATGTATTTCCGGGGCAATACTATATTCGCGTCAGCAATACGAAGGATTATACGGAGCCGATAACAGGTGAATACACGCTGGAAATCGCATATACGCCGAAATTGATTGATCCGAATGAACCAAATGATAAGTCGTATCAGGCGACTTTTGCAGCTATGAATTCGGTGTACGAAGGGTTGTTTAATAACAATGAAGACGTTGATTGGTTCCAATTCCGAATGGGTCAGAATGGTCTGGCGCAAGTGCGGTTGACCAACATCCCGACTTCAAGGACGATGTACGCAACGTTGTATGACAGCACATTGAAGGAACAAGGCTTTTATCGAAATGAATATGGTTCTGATCAGCTTTTCGTGGAGAAAGCGCTGAATGCTGGCACTTATTATATTAAGCTGCAAGCTAACCAATGGTTCATGAGTCAAATGTACAGGTTGAAAATTGGCAGCTATACGCTGATAAGCGGTTTTGCCGATATTGAAGGGCATTGGGCACAAGATGCGATAAGCAAGCTTACGGAGCAAGGCGTGATCAGCGGTTATGGCAACTATCGGTTTGCCCCGAATCAGTCAATTACACGCGCGGAAGCGGCGACAGTGTTGACTCGAGCGTTGAAGCTGACTAAGCGCAAAGAGCTGAAGTTCTCCGATATGGACGCTTCACATTGGGCTTATGATTTCGTCGCCAAAGCGTTGCAAGCAGATATCGTTGCTGGATACCCTAACGGAACATTCGGCCCCGATCGTACGCTTACACGTATGGAAATGACACAGATGCTTGCCCGCAGCATGAATATGACAGGGAAGAAGCGGGGGAACTCGCCTTTTAGTGATGTAGATGAGTCTTACTGGGGTTTGGGTATTTTGAAACAAATGTGGGCTGACGGCTGGATTACTGGCTATTCGGATGGTTCCTTCCATCCCGATGAGCAAGCTACTCGTGCTGAATTCGTCTCTATGCTGGTGAAAGTAATGAATCGGTAGAACCGAAAAGGAGTGACCTATGGGAGAAACAGATAAATGGAATGAAGCTGCGAAGTATGCGTCGGTAATGAATATGGTCGATATTGTGGTTTACATCCTATGTATCGGCCTCGCGTGGTGGGCGTTGCAAGCATTCCGCTTTGATGTGCTGCTCAAGAATCCAAAAGGCGCGCAAGCCATTATGCTCCAAATCTTACTTTCTATTGGGCTCGGGCACTTAGTTGCCAGTTTTTTCATCCAATATTTAGGTCTCTCCATGGGCTTCGGCAAGATGTTTTAATTGCCTTTTTCGAATAATGATTTAAATTTTTGTCAACAATGGATAGTAGAACGGATCAAAAATCGAGATCCTATTCGAACTCTATGTAGGTGTTTCATAATACCAAAAGAACACAGTTGTAACTATGCGGCTTGTGATGATAAACTTAGGAAATGTGCAAAACCTTGTAATTAAAATAAGTGCGCGGAGGGACCATGATGAGCAAAATTATCGTCCGCGGTGGCCGAAAGTTAGCTGGCAATGTGAAAATCAACGGAGCGAAAAATGCGGTACTACCGATTATTGCAGCTTCCATTCTGGGGTCGGAAGGTGAGAGCGTCATCCACGATGCGCCTCCCCTTGACGATGTACTAGTCATTAATAAAGTATTGCAAAGCTTGGGTATCGAAGTCTCCTATGACCGGCAGGTTATTCGTGTTCGGGCGGAACGCATTGACACATGCGAAGCATCCTATGATCTAGTCCGTAAAATGAGAGCCTCTTTCCTTGTTATGGGGCCATTGTTAGCAAGACGGGGGCAAGCAAGAATTTCACTCCCAGGCGGTTGTGCGATTGGCACAAGGCCGATTGATCAGCATCTCAAAGGCTTTGAAGCAATGGGCGCCGATATTGAATTAGGTCAAGGGTATATTGAAGCCAGAGTCAAAGGGCGTCTGAAGGGTGCCAAAATTTATCTGGATGTAGCCAGCGTCGGCGCAACCGAAAATATTATGATGGCTGCTACGCTTTTTCCAAAATGCAGGAAATGGGCGTTATCATCGAAGAAGACGAGAACGGCATTCGCGTATGTGCCTCGGGACCGCTGCGTGCCGTTGACGTGAAAACGCTGCCGTATCCGGGTTTCCCAACCGATATGCAGTCGCAAATGATGGCGCTGCTGATGGTGGCGGATGGCACGAGTCTCGTGACCGAGACGGTGTTCGAGAATCGCTTCATGCACGTGGAAGAATTCGCGAACATGAATGCCCACATCAAAGTGGATGGCCGCACGGCGATCGTCAGCGGCAATGCTAAGCTGCGCGGTGCAAAAGTGTGTGCTACCGACTTGCGTGCTGGAGCGGCGCTGATTTTGGCGGCGTTGGCAGCGGATGGTGAAACCGAGATTACAGGCGTTCACCATATTGATCGCGGATATGTGGATATTACAGACGTATTGCRCGGGCTTGGTGCCGATATTTATCGGTCGGTGCCGCAGCAAGTGGAACAGGAAACGGCAGAGCTGGGTTTTTTCAATATCCAGCCAACGTTAGCGTAAGATAGCAAGAACCGTCGGAGGGAGCTCCGGCGGTTTTTTTTATTATATCTAATTCGGGAACTACAGTCCGCTATTTCCCTCTAAAGACGCAACTTCCATGTGGAAGCGGAACTACGGTTCGTTATTTTGTCGTTTTCACCTGGAAAACGCGCTCTGTGGACAAATAAGACCTTGTAGTTCCGCTCAGAGAGAAAATAGCTCGTTTTTCTCGAAATAGTGGACTCTAGTTCCCTTGATCTATGTTTTGGAAAAAAGGGAACTAACAAATTAAATAAGATTTCATAGGGGAGTTTGTACCAGTTGATTATTGGCCAAACTCCCTTTTGTTTTGTACTCATATACAAATATTGTAAAAGTTTACTATTGCTTAAATCTCATAAAATAGTATTATTAATTATGTAACTAATCCCATTTTTTTACACTAATAGAAGAGGAGGATAAGTTTAACTAGCATGTTGGAATCTATTACTCGAACCAATCGGGTAAGCCATTAATCGAGCGAGGGAGAGATAATTAATGATGATGAGAAATAAAGGTTTTATTTCAATGCTTACCCTAGTGTTAATCGCAATGATGATTGTACCCGCATCAGCTCACGGCAACACAATTAATCCACCTCAATCTAAGAGGATTCTTACAACAGGATGGGGTCATTCGCTATTTTTGAAGACAGATGCTACTTTATGGGCTTGGGGTGACGGGAACTTAGGGCAATTAGGCAACGGTTTAGGTACGGCCAGCTCTGTTCCTGTTCAAAGT
>NZ_JBFTQB010000772.1:0-3223 GCF_056398785.1 Paenibacillus sp. 01T422
ACGTAGTTTGGTCTGCTATTGACCCTGCGCAATATGCGGCAGCTGGAACGTTTAGTGTCAATGGAACGATTGCCGGAACATCGATCAAGGCAGTCGCCAATGTGACGGTGCTTGCACCTAGTGTAACCTCGTCTACATTGATTGGCCCTGAAGCGGTGAATCAAGCTCAATTGTTTGACTTGACCGTGGGAGTAAGCAGCTTGAAATCAAGCTTTACGACGATGGATGTTATTGTGAAATATGACCCAGCTAAGCTGGAATTTGATACGGTTACTAGTGGTAATGCCGTCTCCTTGGCAGACAGTGCGATTAGCAACCTGAAAGACAAATTTAAAGTGCTGGGTACGGCTGTCAAAGCAGCAAAAGGTGAAATTCGAATTATCATGGCTAGCGAAGGCGCGAACAATGCCATTAGCAGTCCGGGAGATTTGTTGACCCTTCATGCCAAAACAAAAGCTAACGTTGAACCGGGCATCACGACGGTATCATTGACTGACTTTAAAGTTTCGAATGAAGGCTCCGAAACACAAGTGCCTGGTGCTTCACTCAACATCACAATTAATGTTGTGGATAAAGCTGATTTGATTTCCGCCATTGCTGCTGCTCAAAGTAAATATGACAGTGCAGTTGAAGGTACTCAGGTTGGTCAATATCCGAGCGGTTCCAAAGCAGCATTGCTGGCAGCCATTAGTCAGGCATCAGCAGTCAGCGGTAACCCTTCATCCACGCAAGCTGAAGTAGCTGCTGCGCTGAATGAGCTGAACACTGCTGTGACTACATTCAATAACTCTGTGATCACCGAAACAGATCCAGAACCAGGTACAGTTGATAAATCTGAGCTATCTGAAGCCATTACTACAGCGCAAAGCAAGTTCGACGCAGCTGTTGAAGGCGACAAACTCGGCAAGTACCAAACTGGTTCGAAAGCGGTTCTGCAAGCAGCGATTGCAAGCGCTCAAGCTGTTCTTGATAAATCATCTTCGAGACAGCCACAGGTGGATGCAGCAACTGCTGCACTGAAAGAGGCCGTGGATACATTCGCGACTAAGTTCATTACACTTGTCCCTGGTGCAACGAAAATTACGATTAATGACTTGTCCATCATTGCTAAATACTACGGCACTAAATCTACTGATACAAATTGGAACGAAATTGAAAAAGCAGATATTTACAACACAGGTGAAATCAACATTCAAGTCCTAGCAACCGTTGCCAGAATGATCATTGACGATTGGATGCTGGAAAACTAATTACAAGAATCGGGGAGGCGGCGGCTTATAGCCCCTCCCCGATCCTTATAGAAAGGAAGAATCTGCTTAATGACTCGCAAACTGTTTTCATTTAGCTTAGCTCTTCTGCTATTCACTACCTGGTTGCTGCCACAAACGCTATTGGCGGCAGATTCTCCTTCTTTTTCCCTAGAGATGAGCGACAAAACGAACGCAGGCAAAGAGGTACAAGTTACCGTTAAGGGCAAAAATCTCACGGATGTGTTTGCTTACGAATTCATTCTGCAATTTGATTCCAAGCGATTGTTATTTAAGGACGGCAAGAGTGTGATATCCGGCTTTACTGTCAGTCCAATTGTAAAGGGTGATCAATTAACTTTTGCGCATACGAAGGTTGGACTTTCACCTGGGCAGAGTGGAGATATCACGTTCTTCACGCTTAACTTTGAGGCAATTGAAGAGGGAGATGCCCTCATTCAGATAAAAGACGTGAAATTAATCGACTCTGATTTGAAGATGACTTCGCAAAAAGCAGAAACACTGGCAACTATACAGATCGGCCAGATCCTTCTGACTGACATTGACCAGCACTGGGCGGAAGCTTCCATTCGGAGAGCTGTCAGTCTAGGCATCGTCAAGGGGTATGATGACGGAACGTTCCGTCCGGAACGTCCAGTCACTCGCAATGAGTTTGTCACGATGTTAATGCGTGCGTTGAAGCCACCTGCAACGGATAACAAAGAGCTGAGCTTTGCCGATCTTGATATGATCCCACTGTGGGCAAAAGATTCTTTATCAGCAGCCGTTAAACAGAATGTCATTAACGGTTATGAGGATAACACGTTCCGTGGTGATAACCAGATTACCCGTACTGAAATGGTAACGGCTATTATTCGTGTGCTCGGCTTGCAGACAGATCTAGACGAGAATTCGTCCTTTGCTGATTATGAGTCGATTCCAGCGTATGCCCAAGGATTTGTTGCAGCAGCAGCTAAGTCTGGTTTAGTACAAGGGAAAGAAAACAATACCTTCGCTCCTAACGATCCTACAACGCGGGCAGAAGCGGTAACTTTGATCCTTAGAATGCTGGATACGAAATGATCATTGTCAAATAGAAAGGTGATGTATCGTGAAACTTTTTAGTAGAGTATGTTCAGCATTCATGTCTTTCGTGATTGCGGCTCCTTTAATTGCATCTACCGGTACAGTTCTAGCTGCCGATCCTGTCGATTACCAACTGGATGTAAATGCGGCGCAACGAGGTGCTACCATAAGCCCGAACTTGAACGGCATATTCCTGGAGGATATTAACTATGCCGGTGACGGAGGGTTATACGCTGAGCTTGTTGAGAATCGTTCATTCGAATTTCTATCCGCCACGGGAAGTACGGCCAATTCGACACCTGCTCCACTTTTTGCCTGGAAATTGATACAAACTGGAGCGGGGGTCGGCACGATTACCGCACAGAAAACGGCTCCATTAAATGCGAAAAACCCAACTTACCTGCAACTGGCCGTGACTGCACCTGGTAATGGCGTTGGAATTTCAAATGATGGTTATGATGGCATGGCCATTAAGAGCGGTGATAATTACGATTTCTCTGTGTACTTGCGCAGCAGTGATACGTTAACTGAACCGCTGACGGTCAGTGTCATGGACCCTACAGGGACACAATCCTATGGCGAGGTTCAAATCGCGGCTTCTGGCATTAAGGGCACATGGAATAAGGTCACGGCAACGATTCAGGCGACGGGATCTGCTGCGAATGCAAAGCTGTTCATCAAAACAAAAAATATCGGCCGGATCGATATCGATATGGTGTCTCTATTCCCTCAGAAAACATGGAAGAATCGTCCAGGCGGACTGAGACAAGATCTTGTGCAGATGCTTGCCGATATGAATCCCAAATTTCTAAGATTTCCAGGTGGAGCTATTGTTGGCGGTAAAAATATGGCCAATGCGTACTACTGGAAAAATACAATCGGGGATGTAG
>NZ_JBFTQB010000773.1:0-3221 GCF_056398785.1 Paenibacillus sp. 01T422
ACCCCGYTCTTACTGCTCTCAAGGCATTCCAAGCGCCAATTGTACACTACAAAATATGTTCCACATTCGATTCTTCACCAATAACGGGCAGCATAGGAAAAGTAATCGACATTGGACGGCGTGTGTTTCCAGAACAACGATTCATCCCACTTTTGGCAGGTTCCCCTGTATTAAAAAGGTATACGGTGTTTGGTAACCACTTTGCCGAGAAGGGGAATGATATGCTGCGTTTGGATCGGCATCCCAACATGACACAGCACCCGGTTACGCCGATGAAGGAAGCGGATCTCCGGGTTCATTTGGCTGAGCAGACGTCTTGCTCGATTGGTCTTATGAACGTTTTGGACCTGGAGCAAAGTGAACCAGTGCTGAAAAAACGATTGCATGAAAAACTCGTTCAAGCTTCCGAAGTTTTGTTATTTGATGTGTTGACGGATGAGCATCTTACCAAAATCGGTGGTTTATTCGTGGAAGAGAGCAAGAAGGAGACGATGTTCGTGATTGGTTCTTCAGGGGTGGAGTATGCGTTAGTCTCCTATTGGCAGCAGAGAGGTACGCTTCCCGCAGCACCTGAGGGGATGAAGGCAGAGCCTGCGGACCAGCTCCTCGTTCTATCAGGCAGCTGTTCTCCAGCGACTTGTGCGCAAATTGAATGGGCAATGGCGCACGGCTATGCGGGTATTCGCGTGCCAGCGCCTCTTTTTTTCGAAGAGGATGCGGCAGCGGAAGCAGCTCAGGCTTTGCTGCTTAGCGAGGCTGAGCATTTGCTCCGTTCGGGTAAGAACGTTATTTTGTATACGGCGCTGGGACCGCATGACGAGTCGATTGAGGAGACGCAAAGTCTCTTGCGAACGCGTGGGCAGAACTTGGCGGTAACTGGTGAGCGAATTGGCGGACGATTGGGCGAACTGGCAAGAGCGCTGGTTCAGTCTACAGGAGTCGGAAGGGTTGTCTTGGCCGGCGGAGATACGTCAGGTTTTGCGGTAAAGCGAATGAATATGTACGCGTTAGAAATGATAGCGCCTGTGGTTCCCGGAGGGCCTCTGTGCCGAGCATTTTCGCAGGATGAATGGATGGATGGTTTAGAAATCGTTCTGAAAGGCGGTCAAGTTGGACCACTGGATTTCTTCGAACGGGTGCTTCACGGGTTATCTTAACTGCCGGGCAGTTGGATGATATCCACTGAAAGAAAGAAGGTTTGATATGCAGAAGGACACAAAATCCCATCTCATACGGCGTTATTTTAAATTTCTCAAACCGTACCGGTACATGATAATTACCATTGTTGGCCTCGGTATTCTGCAATTTGTTGTTCCTATGACGGTACCCTGGATGACCAAAATTCTGATTGACGAAGTCCTTCCGCTTAAAAATAGTTCATGGACATTGCCCAAGGTAATTGGGGTACTGGGAGGCGTTTACTTTTTCGGAACAGCGGTCAATTATGTGCGTCAATGGGTAATGGCCAAAATGGGAAATTCCATGGTCATCGACATCCGCTTTCAACTTTATGAACATATGCAAAAGCTATCTCAACGGTTCTATGACAGCCGACAGGTCGGAAGCATCGTCTCCAGAATTTTGAATGATGTGAATGGCGCCCAGAATCTGGTTGGAGCCGGGGTCATTAATCTGGCGATTGATTTTTTTCTGGTTCTGATCGCTGGATTTATGCTTTTTCATATGGATTGGAAACTGGCGCTGTTGTCTTTATGGCTGCTTCCCGTCTATTATTTAACGTTCACGAACATCAATGTGCATATTCGTTACGCATGGCGTTCTGTACATCGGCAGATGGAGCGAATGTCAGGCGTACTTGTCGAGCGAATTGCCGGGATGAAGGTTGTGCAGGCATTTAGCCGGGAACGCATGGAGCTGAACCGCTTCAAGAAGCAAGCTTCAGCTCATTTCGGCTATGCGATGACGGCTCAATTTTTATCCAATACGCTAGGCCGTATGAGTCAAACCTTCCAGGATTTCGGCGGACTGATTATTTGGTTCGTTGGCGGGACTATGGTCATTCGAGGGAAGATGTCGGTAGGGGAATTAATTGCCTTCCAAGCTTATTTATCCCAAATGTATGGCCCTATTCAGCGTTTTTCCGATGTGAACGTTACGATTCAAAATTCGCTTGCCAATGTGGAAAGAATTTTTGAGGTGTTCGATATTGAGCCTGAAATTCAGAATAACGACAATCCCATGCCGCTGAAAACTTGTAAAGGTGAAATTCAGTTCGACCAAGTCGGGTTCGATTATGTAATCGAAAGGCCTGAAAAGCAGCAAGCTGAAGTAGATTTGAAGGATAAAGATCTGGTCGAACGGCAAAGACCTGCCAAACGCTTTTATTGGATTCCTCCAAAAATGAGACCGGATCCGCCTCTAATGGTTCTTGAAAAAAGGGCAGCTCTGAAAGGAATAAGCTTTAAAGCCTGCAGCGGTGATGTGATCGCACTTGTTGGTCCTAGTGGCGCAGGAAAGTCTACCATTATTAATTTGTTGCTTCGCTTTTATGATCCAGATGAAGGTTCCGTATTATTAGACGGGGTTGATTTGCGAAATTATGATCTGCATGACCTGCGAAGCCACATGGCGCTTGTGCTCCAGGATAATATTCTGTTTTCGGGAACCGTGTATGAAAATATTGCCTATGGCCATCCGAAAGCTCCAAGAGAGCATATTATTGCTGCTGCACAGGCTGCGAATGCGCATGAATTCATTGAAGAGTGGGAGCTTGGCTATGAAACCATGATTGGAGAACGTGGCGTGAGGTTATCGGGAGGACAAAAACAACGTATTGCTATTGCCCGAGCGCTTCTCAAGAGTCCTCGCATCTTAATTCTGGATGAGGCGACGTCGGCGCTTGATGCAGAGTCTGAACACTTGGTCACAGAAGCGCTGGAGCGATTAATGCAAGGGCGTACGACTTTCGTTATCGCTCACCGTCTGGCGACGGTCGTCAGAGCCGATCAAATTCTTGTCATCGATCGGGGACGAATAGTTGAACGTGGCAAACATCAAGTACTGCTTGCACAGCACGGGTTATACCGTGAATTATACGAGAAGCAGCTAAAGGCGATGCGGCCGGAAGAGCTGATCGGCTTAGATGCATTGAGACACGAAGCATAGAAAGGAAACTACCAATGACTAAATTATGTAAACGTTTCCCAATCTTCATGGCTTTTGCGATCGTAGTTCTAATCAGCACGTGCATGCCGATATCC
>NZ_JBFTQB010000774.1:0-3210 GCF_056398785.1 Paenibacillus sp. 01T422
TTGTACCTTGGAAACGTGCAGCTGTTACCCGAACTCCCGCTTCTCTCAGTTTATTCGCATAGGCTTCTCCTTCATCCCTTAGAACGTCTGCTTCAGCTGTTATCACAAGTGCATCTGGAAGTCCTTTCAATTGTTCTACCGAAGCTCTTAATGGTGAGGCAGTAATCTCATCTCTTTCGGTTGGGTCAGTTGTATACTGGTCCCAGAACCATTTCATTGCATCCTGTCGGAGGAAATATCCTGTTGAAAATTCCTTATAGGATTCTGTCTCAAAGGATGCGTCTGTTACTGGATAAAAGAGCAACTGTTTGCGGATATGAGGTCCTCCGCGCTCTTTGGCCAATAATGTAATGGCAGCGCTCATGTTACCACCGACACTATCTCCTGCAACCGTTATGTTGTTTGCGTTTAATCCCTTTTCACTGCCATGTTCAGCAACCCATTTCAGAGCTGTGAATACTTCCTCAATCGCAACCGGGTATCTTGCTTCCGGTGATAGGCTATAGTTTGTAAAAACAACCGCGGATTGCGACCCCACCGCTAATTCTCGAATTAATCGATCATGCGTGTGTTCATTACCGAAAACCCAGCCAGCACCATGGGTGTACAGAATCACAGGTAGAGCACCAGATGTGTTAATAGGACGAAGAATAGTGAGAGATATGTCCCCTAAGGGTCCTCCCGGAATTGTTACGTTCTCCACATCTACGGGTTGTTTTGTTATAGGTCCATTTTGAACGTCGTCTACTGATTTCCTACCTTTTTCCGGTCCTAAATCAAAGAGATAGGGTGGATTAGCAGTCGCTTCAACAAATTCTTGTGCAGCTCGTTCAAGTACGATCTTCTTCATTTTGGAACCACCTTTACTTTTATTTAGAAGTCCAAAATTATTAACCCATTTGAAAGGAAATCAATCTATTAATTGTGTTGCGATAGCCTTAAGTGAAGAACTCTTCGATAATTTCTACCACTTCAATTTCCCCATTAATCAAAAGCTCCGGCAGCTCGCTATCATCTCAGCGCCTCGTTCAGTTAGAATCATCCAAAGTTAAATTTCTATTATGTCTCAACAGCCAGCTATATAATTCTTGATTGTTAAATGTCTCTTCCATCACTTTGTGGCTCAGGCAACCTGGCAGCAAAATCCCAAGTTCCGTTTCCCCCCATACTAAATCCAGTTACATACACTTTCTCAGTGTTATACGCGGCTGTTAATATTAATTTAAACGAAAATGATGCCCTATTTTTCTTATTCCAATATAAGATTAATCCTTACTTAGCAATGAAAGAACTTTGGGCGCTCGTACGTTTCAAACCTATCCACGCGGCCCCAACCAAGACTAATACTAGGAATGCTAAACCGCTGGTTAAGAACAAGGGTTTTAAATTGCTATCCGAATAGAGTCTAGCACCAATCACAGGGCCAACCGCCATCCCCAAATAACGAACAAGGTTATATACTCCGATTGCTGTTGCACGCTCCTCCGGAAATTGCTCTGCTAGAATGGTCACTGGAAGTGACACAGTCAATCCCATGGCGAACCCAAATAAGCAGATAGCCCCGATTAACACCGATAGAGACAAGTGTGCTGTTAAAGCAAACGAAATTACCGTGCATGACTGTAACAAAAATGCAAATACTAAACTTGCTTTATTGCCTATCTGATTTCGCATCCAACTGCCAATTCTAATACTAACAATGGTTGACGCGGACATAGCTAGTAGGATAACGCCAATTTTACCTGCTGCCATATGATAAAGATTTCCTAAAATATGCGGCAGAAATACGATATAAACTAAATACACAACGCTTTGTGCAAAACCATAAACCAAGACGACTGCACTAAGATGATTTTTAAAAATCACATTGAACGATTTCAAAGCAAAAGGCTTAGGTGTCGCACCCTGAGGTTTGGTTTCAATCAGTAGTTTCATGTTCGCGATCAATAATAACAATATTATAGCCGTTAAAAATAGAAATACACCTTGATAACCAAACTTCTCCCCGATTAAACCGCCGAGAAGTGGACCGATAGCAGGCGCTAATAGAAGCATTAGCTGATAAGTTGCCATACCCTTTACCAGCTCATTTCCACGAAATAAATCACCGATAACGGCTGCTCCGACAACTGGAATTGCTGCTGAACCTATTCCCTGAAGGACACGGAATACAAGAAATAAGCCAATGGAATGAGAAAAAGCACATCCTATAGACGCAATCGCATAAACAATTAATGCTGGTATGAGAATTCTTTTTCTTCCTTTTGAATCAGCCAATGAGCCAAAAATGACCTGCATGACAGCTAAAGCAACCAAAAATAAGGATACAGTCAAACTCATCATGTAGCTGGTTGTGTGCAAGCTTTTTTGCATATCGGCTAATAGAGGTGTATATAAATTCTGGCCGAGTGATCCGGCAAAGGCACTGAATCCTATCACGTACACGAGTAGTTTGAGTTTCATAATAATATCTCCCTTTCAAATATGACTGACAATCAGTCATTTATTGCATTGCTTTCTTATTATATTGACTTGGAGTCAGTCAGTCAATACAATAATATTAGCGCTACAACGGGAAGGATGAAAACCTTGACAAGAGTGTCCAAAAAACCGGAAGTTCGGCGAAAAGAAATCATCGATGCTTCCTTAGAGCTTTTCAGTGAAAAGGGATATGAGCAAACTGCTGTTAGTGATATTGTCAAAAAATTAGGAGTGGCTCAAGGGACGTTCTATTATCATTTCAAGACAAAAAGTGACATTATGTCGGCGATTGTAGACAGCTTGGTCACCGAGAAAGTGAACACGATCAGTACCTTAACCGATAGCCCTATGACAACAGAAGCCAAACTCCATACCATCTTATGGGGGGAACAGCCTAACGAAGAAGAAAGTAAAATTCTAGAGTTTCTACACCACGAGAATAACGCGTTTATTCATCAGAAAGTTCTCGTTCAGACTGTCCAGCTAAGCGTACCTTACGTTATCCGGATTCTGGAGCAAGGGGTGACGGAAGGAATTTTCCGCATTCAGCATCTGCAGGAAACCGCAGAAATATTGCTCATGGGGATCAATTTTATGTTCGACCCAGGTATTTTTACTTGGCCTGAGGAAACGTTGAACCACAAAAGGTTAGCTTTTCAACAAGTGGTTGAGCGGATGTTAGGAGACTCCTTTGTCTTTTCTCAACCTAGTTGAGCCTCAGTTCATGAG
>NZ_JBFTQB010000775.1:0-3206 GCF_056398785.1 Paenibacillus sp. 01T422
CAAGGTATGCTCGAAACACTTGCTCAAGGCATTAATGCCTCTGACAAAATGCTGAAAGAGCTTGTTGACTACTATGAGAAAAAAGGCGAGCCTACAATTATCGCATTCTGGGGCGACCACTTGCCAGCTTTGGGCGATGACTATGCTACTTACATTGACACCAAGTATATCAGCGGCAAAGACGATCCGGATTTCTTGAAAAAAATGTACAGCGTCCCTCTTGTTGTCTGGAACAATTTCGACACCGAACGCAAGGATAAGCTCAACATTAGTCCTTCATTCTTAGGTCCTTATCTGATTGAATTATCCAAACAGCAAGGCAGCTATTATACAAATTATTTGAGTCAGCTTTCCAAAAAGATCCCTGTCATCCCGCCAAAAGATTATTTTGAGGCGATGCACATTAATGAACAA
The DNA here is from genome assembly GCF_056398785.1 of Paenibacillus sp. 01T422. Classification (NCBI taxonomy): domain Bacteria; kingdom Bacillati; phylum Bacillota; class Bacilli; order Caryophanales; family Paenibacillaceae; genus Paenibacillus; species Paenibacillus sp. 01T422. The sequence goes on from NZ_JBFTQB010000775.1 coordinate 415, forward strand.
GATTTAAAAGATTATGAAACCTTGCAATATGATATTATGTTCGGCGACAGGCATGCTTACAAAGATTATAAGGTACCTATTATTAATTCGAAGTATATGCTGGGTTTTGGTCCCATCCTTCTTGATAGAGTCACGGCAGATACACAAGATATTTCCGGACGCACCAGTGTAACACTCACGGTACGCGGTAATAATTTGCCCCCTCTCAGCATTGTAACGCTGAACGGCAAAGCCATTCCGACCACTTGGCAGGATGAACACATGGTTACTGCTAGGGTAGAAGGTAATTTGTTGAAATCCGGAATTGGGGACATTCAAGTGCATGTGAAGGATTCGAAGGAAAACGTTGTGGGGAAATCGAACACAATCTCGATCGACATGGGCGGAAGATAAAGGTGAAATTAAAAGGGTGTCCAACAGCCAAATCCATGGCTGGTGGGCACCCTCTTTTTTATTATAAAATGTGATTAGAGCGTAATAATTTTGCCAGTTGCTTCGGATTCGAATGCAGCTAGGATAACTTCCAAGGAACGTTTGCCTTCTTCACCGGAAATACGTGGTTTCGTACCGCTAACGATACTTGCTACGAACTCATCGATTACGCCGCTGACCGTTTGCTTGTCATTCGTCGCAACTTGACCCACTTTGTAACGCTCAACCGTGCCGTTGCGAAGCTCAACGATAACTTGATCGTTCGGATCTGTGTCGATTTTGATAACACCGTTCTCGCACCATAGAACCGTGGAGTTGTCTTGGCCTTTGTAGTAAGTCCAGCTAGCAACCAAGGAGCCGGTAGCGCCGCTTTTCATGCGCAGCAAGCAAGTGGAGTTATCATCCACATCCGTTCCTTCTTTGTGCAGGGTACCTACGAAAGCTGCCACTTGTGCCACTTCATCATTCAACAGGTAGCGGATCAAATCTGATTTATGCACGCCAAGGTCGCCCATTGCGCCCATAATTGCTTCTTCCTTGCGGAAGAACCAGCTCTCGCGGCCGTCTACGCTCCAGCCTTCCGGTCCTGGATGTCCGAAAGATGTGCGGAATGTCAGCACTTTGCCCAGCTTGCCTGAATCCAAAATTTCTTTCGCTTTCACGTGCGGCGCCATTAAACGTTGGTTGTGGCCAACCATTAAGAACACGCCGTTTGCCTTAGCAGCTTCGATCATAGCTTCCGCTTCTTCAGCTGTAGCAGCCATTGGCTTCTCTACGAGTACATGCGCGCCAGCATTTGCTGCAGCAATGGAAACTTCTGCATGCAAATAGTTAGGCGTACATACGCTTACTGCATCCACTTTTTCTTCTTTCAGCATTTCCGCATAGCTGCTGTAAGCTTTTCCGCCATGAAGTTGAGCATAATGTTCAGCTCTTTCGATAATCGGATCAACGAAAGCAACAAGCTCAACGTTTGGGTTCAAAACGTATTCCGGGATATGTCTATGTTTGGAAATGGAGCCGCAACCAACGACGGCCACTTTAATTTTACTCATTTAATTGTACACTCCTCTGAATGATTAGTTATGAATTAGTTATGAACGTTGATGTAGTGCTCTTTAACCCAGTTCAAACTGTTTTCAATGCTTACAAGCGGCGGCTTCTGGCAGTGATCCTGCTCAACAACAAGCCATTCCACGCCTGCTTGCTCAGCAGCTTTAATCACTTCCTCAAGTGGAACTTCGCCTAAACCTAGCTCCAATGTAACCAGCTTGCCTTCCGCATCCTTGGAGAAATCCTTGAAGTGAAGCAGCGGTAGACGTCCAGCATACTTAGCAATATAAGCTAATGGATCTTGTCCTGCGTATTTAACCCAGCACACATCCATTTCTACCTGGATCGCATCTTTCCCGGCATACATTGCATCAAAGACGAATTCGCCGTCCACTTTATGATGGAATTCGAAATCATGATTGTGATACAAGAACTGTAAGCCTTGTTTGCCAACTTCAATTGCAAGTTGCTCGCATTCAGCAATCAGCGTTCTCCATTGATCAGCATTCTCACGCTCTTCTGCACCAACATAAGGGCAGATCGCATATTTCGCACCAATCGTGTGCAGGTAGTCAATTTCACCTTGCAAGTTATTGCGGAATCTCTCCAGACTTACATGGCTTCCAATGGCTTTCAGGCCAAGCTCATCAAGCAGTTCTTTCATCTCAGCAGCAGGCTTGTCAAAATAACCCGCGAACTCTACGCCTTCATATCCTAGCTTAGCAACATGACGAAGTGTGCCTTCCAAATCTTGTGCCATATCATCACGAAGTGTATACAATTGAAGACCAATTCCTAAACGTCCCATTTGATTCCCTCTTTTCTTAGATTCCAAATTATGCATTTCAATAACCTATGTAAACAGTATACCGGAACATAGCTTATTATGACCATTCACGATATAATCAAAACATCTCTTATTTGGCTATGAAAGGTGATTGCAATGGATACCGAATTGTTAACCTGCGGCTATTCTTTTCATATGGAACCGTTTAATGTGAGTACGAAGTCCGGACTCAATACTTATCTTTTCCGTTTACAAACGGAGGGCACTTGTGAAATTCTCGTTGATGGTCAAATGATTCAAATTGAATCAGGCCATTTGCTTTTATATAAACCTGGTGATCCATATGAGCTAAGGATTGAGCCTGCGAAAGACAACCCCGGCGGCAAAATTGCCAGCGGAGATTATTATTTATTTTGCAAAGGCGCCTGGATCGACGCCTGGTGGAAACGCAGCCACAAACAGACCTGCACGCGAATTGATCTGGATGCGCGGCTCATTTCACTGTGGCGCCAGCTTATTC
>NZ_JBFTQB010000776.1:0-3205 GCF_056398785.1 Paenibacillus sp. 01T422
GGCATGAATAGCCCCGTAAGAGGAGAGGAAAACCGTGCCTCTACCGCTAATTTCAACGATGAAGAACCCTTCGCCGGACATGAAGCCGCTCATCAGGTTTTGCATTTTCGTATTCACTTGAATGCCAGATGTTCCGGCCAGAAAGCCGTCCTTTTGCACATACAGCTTGTACGATCCGTCAAGCTCGACAGCTTCAATGTCGCCAATCACCGCTGGTGCCAATAGCACTTCGCCGCCGCCGCGCGTTGGGGTTAATTCCTGGAAGAAGAATTTCTCTCCGCTTAGCATACGACCAAGACCTTTCATAATACCACCATCTACCGTTCCTTTGAGCTCAATGTTAGGCGACATCGAGACCATAGCTCCAGATTCTGCCTTAATGTTTTCTCCAGCTTCAAGCTCCACGCGCAGCATTGGAAATGCGCCTTTATATAAAATCTCGTGTTTCATAAATCATCCTCCATGAATAAGTTCAATTTGAATAAGAAAAAGGTTAAACCGAATTTGACTGCCGGAAGGTCTCCAGACTGCGATTCAAGTAAACGAATAAAGCACAGAGCAGTAGGATAGCCATGGTGATATAAAATACCGACTTAAACCCATACGCTGCTGCAAAATGACTGCCAAGCAAGGGGCCAATCAGATTGCCGAGAAAGAGCGAAGAAGTGTTAAATCCGTAGGCCGTTCCCTGAATTTGAGTGGGGGCTAGCTTCAGTACCAGTACGTTCAAGGAAGGAATCATGCCTCCAATGAACAGCCCCAGCAGGAATCTTCCGACGAGCAGCATCGTAATGCTCGTGGCGAAGGCCTGCGGAATGAAGGCGAGCGCCGCCATCGACAAGGCGATGACCAATGTTTTGCGTTGGCCGATACGGTCGCCAAGTCTCCCTAAGGATGGCGCGCCGAACAAGTTGGCGATACCTGTAATCGCCACGATTAAACCGGCAAACAGCTCCAAATGATTGCCGAAGTAAATCGTCTTCGCATAGACCGTCACGATCGGCTCGATGCTCATCATGCCAATTTGCGTAATGAGTGAAGCGGCAAAGACCGGCAGCAGTGGCCGAAAAAGGCGCCATTCCGTGCGCTKACGTACTTTTTTCTGAGCAGGGACCTTACGCTCCTCGTGAATGAAAATCATGACAATGAGACTGGCGCAGAGCATGAGAGCGCCGGTAACAAAGAATATGTGACTATATCCGATCATACCAGCAAGCAACCCTCCGATCAAAGGACCGATAAGCGATCCGGCGATTGATCCTGTTTGCAGCGTGCCGAGCGATTTCCCTGAGTGCTCTGGGGGTGTCACTGATGCTTGCAGCGAAACGGCCATGGAAATGAAGCCGGAGAAGAAACCGTTGAGCAGCCGAAGCGCAAGCAGCTGCCAAGGCTCCGTGACAATCCCCATTAAGGCGGTCACAATAGCCATGCCGAAGCCAGCTCTAAGCAGCATGATTTTGCGGCCGCGGCGATCCGCGATGGCTCCCCAGAGAGGCTGCGTAAGAAACGAGGTGATAAACTGGGCGGCAACGATCCAGCCTGTCCAGCGCACGACATCGCCTACCTCGTGAACCCCAAGTTGTCCAATGTAAAGGGGCAGAAACGGAAGAATAAGGTTCATTCCGCACATGATGGAAAAGTTAGCCCCCCATAATATCCATAGTGACTTTTTCCAATGTAAAGGTGCAGGCATCAGAGAGGCTCCTTTTCTTTTTTTTCCAGTATAGCATACTTCACTTCGATGCCATTTATAGGGGGACGGGAAAATAAAAAAGCCATCCCTAAGCGGACGGGCCGCCTACTAAGGGATAGCTGCAAACAGTAATTCTATGTATTTAAACTGGACATAACCGTCCCGAATAGAATAACTACGAAAATGAGATAGAGCACAAGACCGATAGCCGCCCAAATTAAGCTTGCTTTGGCATAGTTCGACTTCGACGGGTTTTCGTTTTTGCTGAAAGCCCACACGAATAATAAGACGATATTCACAATAGGTATGGCCATCAGCAGAATGGTAATCATCCAATCCTTGACAGTTAGTACTGGCGCATGTTGTTGCTCTGGCATTGAAAGATCAACTCCCTCGCAGTCATTTACCTTACTGTATTGCCAGAGAGCTGCATATATGCCATGAGGTTTGCTTAATTAATCCTACCTTCGGTAGGTGCGAAAAATAATATCCCGGTTGTAGTTGCCGAAGCCTTCACCGTACAGCGTAAGCCCCCCGACATGCGCCGCATCCTCCGGCACTTCAATCCTTAGTAGCCACTCGTTGCGCGACATGCGGATGTCCTTGATCGTGACGCCCGAGAGCCGCTGCCCGTCAAGGAAAGTGCCCTGTTCGGTGATCCGAATCACCTTCAACCAACCATATTGGTTGATGGAGTCCGGCCACCAACTAGGCGTGTAATGCCCGCGGCCCTGCCCCGAATCGCCGGGGCTTGTCCAATAGCCGAGCAGGGTGTCGTTGACATAGAAATGTATGTCCGAAGGCCAATTCTCGGCGATGCCTGGCGCTTCCGAGCCGAGCTCAAGCGAAATCTCAATCTCCTCCAGCGTCTGTCCGGGGAGCAAATAATTCGGGATGCGGTACTCCACGAAGCCGCTCCCGAACCAGAGAATCTTCGCATGCATCCGCTCGGGTTCAAAGAAGTAGCGCGGATCGTCGTACTGGCCGATCGTATGATCGGCCGTTGCGAGGCCGCACGTGGGCTGCACTTCAAAGCGCGTGTAATGTCCGATGGGAATGGACACCTCATCGAACACGCGTTTAGGCTCACTGAGCTGCGGCAACTGAATCTCGACGCGCGAAACCGCGAGCGTGCACATTTTATGCGTGCCGCCTTGTTTGCGTACTAACGCCGTGTGAATCAGGCCGCCGACCTCGAGCTTCCTCACATGCATGGTCACGATGGCGCTGCTTAAGCCAAGCGTCTGAGCCAATTCCTTCACGTTCATCTCTTGTTCAGCAAGCAAATCCATAATCTGTAGCCGCACATCGCTGGCTAAAGCTTCGTAAAGCGGCAGCCATTTGCGGTCTGTTGACGCTTGTATCATGATTCCAATCTCCTCAATTCCTATCTATTCTTATCTATTCATAACTTTGCCTGATTCATATAAATATAAATCCAAAACTTTCGTAAAGAAAGGCTTGAAATCAAGCATTGATTGTTGTTTAATAGAATCAACATCATAATATTTG
>NZ_JBFTQB010000777.1:0-3188 GCF_056398785.1 Paenibacillus sp. 01T422
ACTTCGGAAAATCGGATTTATCTTTCAAAGCGCCAACTTAATTCCTTATTTGAAAGTTGATGAGCAATTGATGCTGGTGGCTAAGCTTGCCGGAATGGACAAGGAGAAGGCAACCAAACGAGCCAAAGAGTTACTCGATAAGATGGGATTAGCCGATCGTCGAACGGCATATCCTGAGAAGCTTTCAGGGGGAGAACGTCAGCGGGTAGCAATCGCAAGAGCCTTAATGAATGACCCCGCTGTCCTATTCGCAGATGAGCCAACAGCAAGCTTAGATGCATCACGAGGGCTCGATGTAGTAAGTATGATCGCGAAGCAAGTAAAGGATCAGCGCAAGAGCGCGGTTATGGTTACGCATGATGACCGCGTGTTGCCGCTTTGTGATCGAGTGCTTTTCCTTAAGAATGGAAGGCTAATCGAGGAATAGATAAGAGGCGCCTAATGATGACAAAAGGTATATTCCCTTGTACTACGAGGGAATATACCTTTATTGTTATTTACTATGGTAGAGGCTGGTTCATGGCTTGTTTTTCTCGAGTTTATATTGAGATAATGATACACCGAAGCGTTTCTTGAAAATGGTGTAAAAATAGTTTGTTTCTTCCAATCCACATTGCTCTAGAATCAGCTTTGTAGATAGATTACTGTTATCAAGCAGTTGTTTAATATGGTTCATCCTTACGTCTGAAATATACTCGGATACGGATTTACCGGTTGCTTCTTTGAACAATTTGCCCAAGTATACATTTGACATTTGAAATTCGTCAGAGATGAGACGCAAATTCAAGTTTTTATCACGGTATTGTTCTTCAGCAATTTGCATGATTCTAGTAATAATGGCATTGTGTTTACTATTTTTGTTTTGTTCCGTGACTCGGATGATTTCAGTGAAAATGGAAGAGAAGGCTTTACGAATTTCCTCGATGGTTTCAAAATGCTCAATATTTCTTGAAACAAGCTGAAATTGATCGGATTTTTGAAATTCAGGACTTTCCAAAATGACATTAAACGTAGTTCGGAGCATGAAGCTTAGCTGCATAATGGACGAAAGCAAGTTTTCATACGTCGTTCCGGATAGGAGGCTGATAAAGTCATTGTATGCTTCCTTTGCTTTATCCAAATGGCCTAACTTCAAAGAATCAAGCAATATTTTGGCCTTACTTTCGGGAAAGGAAATGAGTGTCTCCTGTATCGAACTCCGAAAGGTTGGAGTCAAGAAACTGCCATGTCCTGCGATGATCCGATAGGAAGATAGAGCCAAGGTATCGGAATAAGACTCATTGAGTTGCAAGTAAGAAGCGACTGGAATACTTAATGTTGCGGAAAACGAGAGCTTCATGTACTTTATTACCGTATTTTGTGCGATTTCAATGAGCCTATTTAGGGTAGATTCTGTAGTTTCCTCATGATCTGACGGGCTGATTTCCAATAGCAGCAGGAGCTGATCGTTTTCCAGAAGAATGGTCTCCATGGCATATTCCTCTGATATGATTTCGTTCACGATGTTAGCAATTCCGAATTTCAAGAGCCAACGGTCTTTTTCATCATATCGATGAAGGAAACTGCGATAATTGTCCAAGCGAAGAAGTAATAATCTAAGTTGTCCATTCAGATTCATTTGTATGCCAAGTTCTTTTTGCTTAATCCGTAACTCTTCTTGATTGATATATCTGATTCCAAGTAAGATGTCCTGCAGCCATTTGTTTTTTTAAGGAGCGAGTTGTTCTCTTTGTTTATTTTCCCAATCATTGTTTTTCGAAATCATTTCTTTGAACACATTTTGCAGAAAGTAGATGTCATTGTTTGGTTGATCCTTATGAGGGGAGCTTGTGAGATGCTCTTTAACACTTTCCACAAGTCTGCCGACAGGAACATAAAGCGATCTTGACATGAAGAATGAGAAAAATAAACCGAGAGCCAGGATGGTTAGACAAGTCCAAAGGGTAGAGGTTTTGATTGAATCAACGGTGCCTATAAAGGTTGCATAGGAAGTTAAGGTAATAAATTTCCAGTTTGGTTTATCGGAAGAGACGTATGTAACTTGGTAATCTTGACCGTTGAGTTTCGTTTTAAAGCTACCCGAATCTTGATCGGCTGCAAGTAAAGTTTGGATATACGGTTCTTGGCTTATATTTTGTAGAAACAAGCTTTCTGACATATGGTTCACGATCGTCCCTTTGGAATCAATGACGATAATCTCGTTGCTGGAATCGGCCATTTTGGCATTCAAAGAAGCGATCAGATCGCGGAGCACACTCGTCTTGACATTGATAACAGTCGCAATGCGGGAGGATGGATCCGATTCGGGATTATCATGTATGATGTAGGTGTAAACATCAGCGGCTTCTGAAGCTGTGAAGTCTTGCGTTTTTGAGATTTTTCTGGAAATTGGCATTTCGGTATGCGTGTCTTTGTTCAACGTTTGCAATCTAGCAACAATGTCTTGATCGTAGAAATTTTCTTTGGTGTAGAAGTTGCCTGTCTCTGTGGATGTGATACGGTTCAAGGTTAGATTGATCGTATAGACCGAGTATACATAATCATGTGGAAGAGTAAGATTATCCAGGTTACGCAAAGCTTCACCAAGCGTAAACATATCGTTTTCCTGATTATAAAGTAGAACGGATGTATAAGGACTCATGATGATGGTATTCGTAAATTTACTAACCAAAGTATCCATGTATGTCATACTGTAACTGGTTTGAGATAGAATAGAAGTGTTCATACGGTTGATATTGTCCAAAGAAGTCGTAAAGAAATTTCGATAGAGAAGAGACGATAGTCCAATAATCAATAAAGTTACCGTTATCGTAAGCGTTAACAGCATTTTCGAAAATAGGGTTTTGCGAGGAGATTTAAGTAAGAATGCCATGTTCGAGTCGCCCTCCTGTGAAGATAGTCTGCTGACACTCACTTCTCCAAGGTATCCGTTTTATCCTTCTGAGAGTTCTCTCATAGACTGAATAACTATATATTTTGTAGAAAAAAGCATTTTTTGATGATCAACCGTAGTGGTTTCATGTCTTGCGTACTTGTACTAAAAAATGTAGAATACGGGCACATAGCCTTATTATGATTTATTGGAGGACTCATCTTGAAGATAATGAGGGAGTCAAAGCGCTCTGAATGGATTGTGGCCATCCTGGTTGTAGTAGCATCATTAATGTCAGGATGTGAGGCCAAGCAAT
>NZ_JBFTQB010000778.1:0-3187 GCF_056398785.1 Paenibacillus sp. 01T422
GTGCTAACCCGCTCCAGCTAGCATCCGCTAACGCAAATGTCTATGGGAATGCAAAAAAACTGACAAGTGGCGTTCTGGAAGATCCGATGATTTGGAATGTAAATAATGTTACCAACTTGGACCAAATCGGAAATTACTCTTGGTTGGGCACGGATGGAGCTAGAAAGGGTAGTTTTGTTATTGATCTTGGCCAGGCAATGGATTTCAGCCAAATCAGGCTGCTTGCCAAGTCCAACAGGTTGAAAGGCGCTACAATTTCTGTATCCGATGATTTCAGTGATCATTCTTCGGCTGCTGAATGGGACGCCATGACCTTCAAACAAGTTGATCTCACAACGGATGAAGGTTATACCTATGCAACAGGCAACCTTAACGGCGGAGATGACACCGTAGATGCCTCCTATGCCTTGAATCTTGGCAAGACCTACCATTCCAGATATATCAAAATAATGGTAGAGAATGCATCTGGTGGTAACGCAGGCACAGATTTAACGGGCCCTCCACGGCTTACACAAGTTCAAGTCTTCAACGCACCGACACCACCGCAGAATCTGAAAATAGGGACCAGCGGTTCGGCTGCGGTTCTAAAGTGGGATTCCAACGCTCGGAGCGAAGGCTTTACGGTTTATAATGGAACGGCGGTAGTCGCCGAATTGCCGGCAGACRCGACAAGTTATGCGTTACCGACCAATTTGTCCGACACTCCTGCTATCTCGGTAAGGTCGAAGGGAACGGATCCGTATTCCCGTAAACTTATGAATTCGGCTCCAGCCTACCCAGTGCCTACGGTTCCTACGGATGTTAATCCTGTCATTGTAGCTATTACACCAGAGAACATCGTGACCGAAGTAGGGACTGCGCCAATATTGCCGACGGTTGTGAGCGCTGTATACAGCGATAGCTCGACCCAAAAGCTGCCCGTAGCATGGGATGCCATTAATCCAACGCAATATGCGGCTCCAGGCAACTTTACCGTTGAAGGAACAGTAACTGGCTCCGTGTATAAGGCGCTGGCTAACGTTGCGGTTATCTCAGGTACGGTCACTTGGCCAGCACAATCCCTTCTAACCGTTTCGGAAGTTGGCGAAACAACAGCAACTTTGCGATGGACTTCAGCGCAAGCCGTGAGAGGTGTAGCCGGATATAAGCTTTACACTGTAACTGGCAACACGTATTCCGAAATCGTCTCGGTCGGTGATGTCCTCACCTATAAGCTGACTGGTCTGATGGAGGGGAGCAATTACACCTTCACAATTCAAGCCGTAGATAAAGATGGCGTTAGAAGCGTTTACGGACCGGTGGCTAGCTTCCGAACAAACAATAGATCCAGAGATTCTGCAGAAACTCCAATTACTTCGGGTTCGGTACCAGCACCAGTAACGCCTAGTGGTTCTAATGCGACTCCAGGCATCATCGATCTAGCAAAGGACGCCAAAGTTACGAAGGAGACAGCTGCAGACGGAAGTACGGTTACCAAAGTCGCCGTGGATGCTAAAGCGTTGGAGAAAGCATTAGCCAACCCGCTTGTCGTCATTGACGTGAAAGGCATCGACTCAGCCACGAAAGTGGAACTATCAGGCAATGCTATTCTCGGTGCGACGGATAAACAAAGTATATTGGTTATTCAAGCGAACGGGATTCGATATGAATTGCCTGTAACCTTGTTTGCAAATATTCAGAAGGACTCCACTGTCGTCGTCTCGATAGCGAAAGTAACCGGTAAGGCTGGAGACGATGTGAATGTTGCGGTGAATGACCTGAATGCGAAGCAAGTGATTCCGAACCCGATCGAATTTACGATCACGGTTAACGGTTCAGAAATCACAGATTTCGGTGGCACATACGTCGATCGAACCATTATCTTGGGCCAAGTGACAGTTAACCCTGCCACTCTGACTGCAGTATGGGTTGATTCGAACAAGCAGCTTCATTTTGTTCCTACTGTCATGACAACAAAGGACGGTTCCACGGAAGTAACAATCCGTTCGCCTCACAACAGCATTTATACCGTAATCCAATCGGAGAAGTCGTTCAGTGATTTGCAAGGACATTGGGCCAAAACAGACATTGAACTGCTTGCAAATAAATGGATTCTAAACGGTATGACCGATCAGCAATTTGTGCCTGAAGCTAACGTGACGCGTGCCGAGTTTGCAGCTATGCTGGTTCGTTCACTTGGCTTAATGGAAACAAAGGTTAACGCGTTTCAAGACGTTCAATCGACTGATTGGTTTGCCGGTGCCGTAGGTTCGGCCTATAAAGCTGGATTGATCAATGGCTATGAGGATAGCACATTCCAACCTAACGCAATGATTACTCGTGAACAGATGGTTGCTATGGTCATACGCGCCATGAATGTCGGCGGCAAAGAAATTCAAGCCGACAACTCATTATTGAACAAGTTCACGGACCGTTCGGAGATCGGGGAATGGTCGAAGGAAGCCATTGCGCAAGCTTTGAAAGCTGATCTCATTCAAGGAATGTCCGACAAGGTCTTCGCTACGAAGGAGCCTGCTACTCGTGCTCAAGCTGCTGTGATTTTGAAGCGTGCGCTGCAGTTCCTGCAATTTATTAATTAAATTTCCTTAGTCTTCAAACAACCGCCTTCGGATTCTCGATGGCGGTTGTTAGCTTTAACTATCATAGACTATGACACAAGTTGGCATACTTAAGACCTATAATGGGTTGTAGATCAACGAAGGGAGTTGCCGAATCATGAGCCGTAGAATCATATTAGATTTAGCTGTTACTTTAGATGGTTATATTGAGGGGAGTAAAGGGGAAGTTGATTGGTGCGTGATGGACACGGAAATGGGGTTCATTGATTTCTTGAATCAAATCGATACCATTATGTATGGAAGAAAAAGCTATGATTTATGGGGGCAATATACGCCGGAATCTGACGAGGATGAGACCGGAAATGAGATCTGGGCATTAGTTCATAGCAAAGTGAAATATGTGTTTTCAAGAACACAAAGTGGGACTGATCATAAAGCCATATTTATCAATAATCATATTCTTGAAGAAGTAAATAAATTAAAGAGTAAGCCTGGTAAAGACATTTGGCTATATGGTGGAGCAAGTCTTATTACGACTTTTATCCAGTTAGGACTTGTTGATGAGTTTAGATTATCTGTGCACCCTGTTATTTTGGGAGAAGGAAAACCGTTATTTACGGATATAAATC
>NZ_JBFTQB010000779.1:0-5372 GCF_056398785.1 Paenibacillus sp. 01T422
GAATCAGGGCAAGCAAAAAACAAAAAATCCCTAAAAATATAATATAGATACTTGTCTTTATGGACTCATCATTTAAATACGTAAACGGAATGATACTAATTACGTACCAGTCGGCACTAGGTATATAGTTATAAGCTATCAGATTTCGCTTTCCTGAAACGGTGCCGGTGAATGAATATGAATTATCTTCTTTGTTCTTCTTAAGCTCCTCAATTAACGAATGGTCGAGATAAGGCTTGGCTGCTTCCATTTCCGGGTTTTGGCTTGAAATAACGGTTCCCTTACCATTTACTATGAAAATATCTGACCCTTGTCCGAGATTTATATCTTTAAATTTCTTTAAGATATGCTTTTCATCAATCCTCATGATCATATATCCGATCGGAATTCCATCAAAAGATTTAAAGCTTCGGGTCAACAATATGCCTACCTTTCCGTAATTGGTGAACCGATAACTCGACTCTCTTACTTCGTCTTCACCGCTTTCAATTGTCCATAGGGGAACACCGTTATTCGCTGCCGTTTGTACAAAAATACGATTCAAAAAATCCGAGGTAAGATTAAATTTGAAGCTGACGTCGCCATAAGCGATGATTTTTTCTTTCAGCATTGTATATACAAGAACGTCCGAAACACTATGATTGAATGAAAACCTTTTTGCTAGCATACTTTGCATTTTTAGCTCCGCGTCATTCCTCTTCCACTCACTCATCGTATTAAAGTCAGTTAACGTACTTTGGATAATATCGGAAAAAGCGATATCCACACTGTCATTTTCAAGCTTAGTCAGTTCATTTTGAATATTTTCACTGACCTGATTCATTAACTGGATGGAAGAGGTACTTATTTTCGTTTTTATAGCTTCGCTTGAAGTGTAGTAAGCCGGACTACCTCCGATGTTGTTATTTTTGTTACTCGCTGTTACTCCTCAAGATGAGCACTTTGGAGAGGACGCTTCGAGGTTATATACGCCACCAATAACGGTCTCAAAGTCGAAGACTCCGTCCTTCTGCAAAACATGAATTGGTTCTCCGTTAGCCGTTACCGTTACTTCGATGCTGCTACGCACCTTGCATAGGGCAGCGCCTTTATCAGAAACAATGCGAGCGGCTTGCAGCGCTCCTTCCGCCCACTCCATGTCGACCAAGAAGCCGCCTCTGGCACGAAGACCTGTCACTTTACCTGAATGCCACGCTTGTGGGAGCGCAGGCAATAGATGGATCTCCCCTGCATGGCTCTGAAGTAGCATTTCAGCGATTGCAGCCGCACCGCCAAAATTTCCATCGATCTGGAATGGCGGATGATTGTCAAAAAAGTTTGGCAGCGTCGAATGTGTCAGAAGCTCATTAAGATTGTTCATCGCCTCTTCGCCTTTCCTGAGCCTAGCCCAGAAATTAATGATCCACGCTCTACTCCATCCGGTATGGCCTCCACCGTTCGCCAAACGCCGCTCTAGCGTGCACAGTGCAGCTGCCGCCAGTTCGGGCGTGCCATCAAGCGTAATCTGGCTACCGGGATGCAAGGCAAACAAATGGGAGATATGGCGATGCCCTGGCTCCTCCTCTTCGTAATCTTCATACCATTCCTGAAGTTGGCCATACCGTCCAATTTTGGACTGGGGAAGCTTCATCAGTACGCGTTGCAACTCTGATCCTAGCGGCTCACTTTTCTGGATGCCGAGTATCCGTTCTGTCTCTAGTACAGCTGTGAACAGCTCACGAATGATCTGTGTGTCCATCGATGGTCCCGCACATAATACGCCGGATTCTCCAGTTGGAAGGATATATGTATTTTCTGGAGACACAGATGGGCAGGTAACCAGCTCACCGCCTGGAGTTTCCACGACGTAATCAATCAAGAACAACGCAGCTTCCCGCAAAGTGTCATAAGCGTTGCTGAGAAATTCCACATCCATTGTAAATTGGTAATGCTCCCATAGATGCAGTGAAAGCCATGCAGCTCCCATCGGCCAATATGTGGAGGGCAGCCATGTATCCTGTGGAGCAGTATCCGCCCAGATATCGGTATTATGGTGAGCCGTGAACCCCCTGCAGCCGTACATAACGGACGCCGTATGCCGGCCAGGTTCGCGCATCCTTTCCAGCAACTCAAAGAGAGGTTCGTGGCATTCAGAAAGCCCGCACGATTCCGCTGGCCAGTAATTCATCTGCGCATTGATGTTGATTGTATATTTGCTGTCCCACGCCGGGAGAAAGTGTTCGTTCCAGATACCCTGCAAATTGGCGGGCAGCGAGCCAGGCCTGCTGGAAGAGATGAGCAAGTAACGGCCGAACTGAAAATACAGCGCAAATAGGTCTGGATCGGACTCTCCGCCCTTAAGCCTGTCCATGCGTTGTGGTAAACTTATGCGTCCGATTTCCGCGTCTTCCATAACCAACGACAACGATACTCGCCCGAATAATGCACAATAGTCGTCTACGTGTCTCTGATACAGCGATTGATAATCCAGACGGATAGCACTCTCCGCTTTCTCCCTTGCTTCTACCAAAGGATCAAGGAAACGGAATGTCGTTGCTGCGGTTAGAACAAGTGTCACACTATTTGCGTTCTCCACGATTAGGTGCTCGCCTATCGCTTTCACTGTACCGCCTTCTGCTGTTGCTCTCAGCACTGCCCCATACTCGCTGCCTCCCTCACCGCCGCAATTACCGCCCATCCAGATCGCGTCGTTTCCCTCTCGTCCAGCACGGTCAGCGTAGCGCCAACGTCCGCGCTCCAGACGTGTAGTGAAACCGATTTCACCAGACTGATCGGCTGTAAGCCTCATGATGATTGCCTGATCAACATAACTAGCAAAAAGCTCGCGCTTGAATAAAACGCCGCCCTGACTGAAGGTTACCGTAACAGTGCCGCTTTCCAAATCTAATGTACGCTCATAATGATCCGGTTCGCCATCTGGAAGAGAGAAGTCAAGTAAAAGATGACCGAGAGGTAAATAATGCCGCTGCGATTCCGGTAAACCGGACAACGCCATGACAGCGAGTTTCTCAGCTTCCTTTAACTTTCCTTCAAATAGTAAACGTCGGATTTCCGGAAGATTTGCCTTGGCATCCGGGTTATTGCGGTCGCGTGATCCCCCGTACCAGACGGAGTCCTCGTTTAATTGCAATCGTTCTTGTTGCGTCCGACCATACACCATCGCTCCCAATCTGCCGTTACCGATTGGCAGTGTCTCATCCCATTTCGTTGCTGGACTCTTAAATAACAGCTTAAGATCTGTCAACTGCTTCCCCTCCTTCTCAGTTCCAACCCTCGTATCTATGAATCTACCATAAGTAACCAAAATCCGGTAGAGGCATAGTTGCCCCTACCGGTTACATTTACATGTAGATCTTATTGCTGGTTGTTAGCCATTGCTTCCTCTCTGTTTAGTTGTGTAAACTAAGTTCTAGCGGCCCTCTCAACAGACACGCCTTCCAACTGCTTGTGAAACTTTCTTGGTGTAGAGCCCGTAATCTGCTTGAATTGACGGCAAAAGTGCTCCACGTTGTTGTACCCACAGCGTAAAGAGACCTCCGCGATGGATAGCGAGCCGTGCAACAAATACTCCTTGGCTTGGCGGATGCGGCTTGTAATTACGTCATCCATACAAGAAATCCCGAAAGTCTTCTTGTATATGGTCTGCAAATACCCAGGACTGATTCGAATCGAGTCAGCCATTCTCGGAACCGCCCAATCCTGGCTAGGATTACTGTAAATGGCGGTCCGAAGCGTCAACAAATTGTAGTATTGAGGTGTAATGACTTCTTGAAAGTAAGATTCCAGCAACTTGTTAAACAGGGTTCTCAGTAAGCTCGAATCCAGTCGTTCTTATATTGTTCCGCACATGCCCGGTAATAAATTTTTTGGTGGGGATGGTATAGAACCCCACTGTGCGCCGGATACTCTTTCAATTCTCCATTAACCCAAAACAGGGCAGGTGTATGGGTCACGACGAGCAGCCAGCAATGATGGCCCTCTGGGATATCGAACACAAAATTGCTTGCGTGAGCGGCATCATACTCAACATAAAAAATGTTGGTCATCATGATCCTCCAGTATCCAAAAAATAACATTGCATCAATTATTTATTAGCATATATTACTGATTGAAAACAGTCAACGAAGCAAAGGAACAACGCTTTATTGGCGCTGTGCTGGTCAATGTGTCAAGAAAGAACGCCCCTTGTAAAGGTGTCATAAATGCGGTTTTTCTTCGCCCGCTCCTCTGTGCTGAGCTTTTGCGCATCCGCAATTTCGTAGCCTCCGAAGGTGTCATACAGCCTCGATGAGGGATCGACTTCCACATAGGTACACCACGGCAGCCAGTGGTAGTGGCTTTGCAGAGTTTGGGTCGTAAAGTTGCCGCTTTCATGACCCAGGCCGGGCATAGCGTATCCCACGCTGCCATCCACATCGCTCGACTGCCTGGTGTTCTTATGGATGAACTCAGCGAAGTCGAGATAGTGTTCATCACCTGTAATGACATACAACCTGTAGTAGGTGTACGAGCAGGCGGCCATATACACGTCGGCCCCCCCTCCGATCGTGATGATGCTCTGTCCGCTGATCGAATAGTGGTTGAAAGGATGTTTCGGCCAGATCGTGCGTACCGGGAATGACCAAGCATACGTCCACGTCTCCGTATAATCAGCAGCGCCGATCGCGCCTTCCAGCCACTTCTCCTCGCCTGTGAGATCATATAGGGCAAGGAATCCGAATAAAGCATAAATGCCAGCCTCTTTATCCTGAATGTCGGAGTTGTCGCAGGTACCACCCCGATACTCCATATTGAGGTAATTACAATCAAAGGACCAATCTCCGGCACGGATCGCTGCAGCCTTATATCTCTCGTCTCCCGACATAAGATAGAATTGGACCAGGAAACGAATCACGCTGGGCGTGTTGGCCTTCGAGTCCATCCGAATGGAACTGTCGGTATGATAAGCCCGGTAATAGCTGCCATCTTCATTCTGAATATCCACGAGCCAATCGGCCGTTCTTTTGCAAAATTCCAGCCAAGATGGACGCAGGTCTCCTTTTCCGCGCAGGTAGAGAAAGGCGTCCAGAATCGGCTCAATCCCATCGGCCAGCATCCGGATGTAGTGGGGATACGGCTCGAATCCGCTGATGTTCGGGTTATAGCACATTTGCGGCAGGCCCGAATCCGTCATAGCCGTTCTCACCCAGAAGTCGATGACATTCACACCTTTCTCAAACGCCTCAGGCACGCCATCTTTATCACCATAACGAAGCAACTGATATCCGATCCCAGGCTGCTGCCCAACGAAGCCGAACTGGAAGGAAACGCTAGAGATATCCATGTTGGGCAATTGACAGGAAAAAGGCAAACCATACGAATCACCGTATTGA
>NZ_JBFTQB010000780.1:0-3175 GCF_056398785.1 Paenibacillus sp. 01T422
AGCATTCAGGCCGATCAAGTGAAGAAGATTGTTGAACTTTACGGTTCGACTTCGCCTTACATTTTGGCTGGCGATTTGAATGCAACTCCGGAGTCAGACACGATCAAATCTTTAACGAGCAAGTGGACAGACGCTACGGCGGGTATTACAGATTGGACTAATGAAGAGGACGGTAAGATTGACTACATTATGTACGGGCAGAAAAACCAATGGCGTGTTGTTAATGCTCAGGCCATTCAGGATGATGTCGCTTCCGATCATAGACCTGTTCTATCGGTTCTGGAATGGCTTGATTCACCGGTTATTCCGGAAGCTCCCGGAACTACGCTTAGCGGTACGAACTCCGTTGTTGCTGGCAGTGAGTTCACGGTTCGTTTCGGGCTGCAGAATGTCACGCAAAGCGTGTACGGTCAAGATATCAGCCTGAGCTATGACACGAACGTCATGGAATTTGTTTCAGCCAAGCCTATGAAAGATGGCATTAGCATCGTTCAATCCAAGGATCACGCAGGAATGCTTCGCCTTATCATCGCAAGCCAAGGAGCGGGCAATGCCGTTACAGGTACGGCTGAAATTGCCGAGATCGTCTTTAAGGCCAAGAATGTGGTGCAAGCAGCTTCGGGTACGATCTCGGTAACAGAAGCTACACTCGGCGACGACAAGGGCATTGAAACGAAAGCGGACGCAACGTCAATCAGCATCGCTGTAACGACAGTGCCGGCAGGTATTCCTGGCGATGTGAATAACGATGGCAAAGTGAGCATCGGCGATCTAGGCTTTGCAGCGGCGAACTATGGCAAGAACGCAGAAAGTTCAGATTGGAATCAAGTCAAACGCGCAGATATAAACAATGACAACAAGATTGACATAAGCGATCTTGCAGCCATTGCGAGYAAAATTATTCAATAAAAAGTAAATAGGGGGGATGTAAGTGGGCATCCTCCCGTTTTTCAAAAAACTTTAAATAGGGGGAATTAGATTGAGGTATTCTTTTTTGAAAAGAAAATCAATTTTAGCGCTAGTCATTGTCTCTCTACTATTTTCGATGTTTCAAATGCCTTCGGTCTCTTACGCAGCGAATGCGGCTCCTAATGTGGTGCCGAGCTTACGGGAATGGACGGGGGGAACAGGCACATTTCAATTAAAAGATACATCACGAATCGTTGTAGATGCCTCATATAGCGCGGAATTAGCGAGTACGGCGGCAGCTTTTAAAGAAGATTTGACGATAGTTACCGGAAAAGCAATGGCCATTGTAAATGCGAATGCCGCAAATGCAGGTGACTTTTTCTTGTCGTTGAATACGGATGACTCGGGGATCGGGAATGAAGGATATGTACTGGAGGCAGCAGCCTTCGTTTCGATTAAAGCGCACACGTCCGGCGGCGTATTCTATGGAACTCGGACGGTACTGCAAATCTTGCAGCAGGACGCTGCGCGATCCTCTATGCCTCAAGGGATAGCCCACGATTATCCGCAGTATCCGCAGCGTGGCATCATGCTTGATGTCGGTCGCAGATATTATTCGATGACGTATCTGGAAGACACAATCAAAAGACTTGCCTGGACGAAGATGAATACCTTTACCCTTCACTTCAGTGAGTGGAACGGATTTCGCTTGAAAAGCGAAACGTATCCAGGCCTGGCTTCTCCCAAATCGTACAGCAGAGCTGATATCCAAAGGTTGACTGAAATCGCTGACCGTTATCACGTACTGATCATACCGGAATTAGAAATGCCCGGTCATGCAGCGATCCTTAATAAATTCAACCCCGCGTTGAAATTCAGCTGCTCTTCCATGGATAAAGATACGACGGGCTGGAGCATTCCTCAGTTTACAGTCGATTATACGAAAAGCGAAACTCGCGCATGGATCAAATCGTTGCTTGATGAGTTTGTTCCTTTGTTCAAAGGACCGTATTTCCATATTGGCTCGGATGAAATTCAAACCGAAGCGAAGATGAATGCTTGTCCCGAGCTTGTTGCATACAAAACGAATAACGGCTTGCCGAAAGTCGGAGACAGCTTTATTGAATTTATTAATGAAATGAGCCAACATGTGAAGCAGCTCGGGAAAATACCGATGAACTGGAACGGATTTGAAGACTATCATCCCAGCATCGGCTTGAATAAAGATAACGTCATTACCGTTTGGAGTGATGAGGGCAGCTCCTCGAAGCAAGCGATTGATTTCGCCAAAGAAGGTTATAAGGTTTACGCTTCACCCGGGAACGTGATGTATGTAACCGCAGGACGCTCTCTTCTGCCGAATACAACATCCATGTACGAGACTTGGAATCCTTCTGTACATCCGAATATCATGGGTTACTTTCTATCGATCTGGTCGGACTACTGGGATCAAGTAAAGACACCGGATGGCAGGATCGGGTATGAAAGCGGAAGCTCGTTTAAAGGTGTAGAGGTTGGAGAAGGAGAGTACGTGATTCCAGAAAGCAATTTCGAAGATGCAGCTAGAAAACCGCGCCAGGTACTCGCCGAAAGATTATGGGGAGGCCCTCGTTCCGCCAAGGTTGCCGATTTCTTTAACCGGGTGAGTCTGATCGGAGATGAGTTAGCGGTCAGCAACCCGGCGCCAACGGATCCACTTGGAGTAACTTCAATCAAAAATAATGAGCAAGGTACGGGTAATAACCAATTCTCTTATTCGAAAATTGGATCGGGTAATGGAAGCAATGGCTGGGTCGTTTCATCAGACAGTTATTCCGGTTTGACTGATAGCTATTTCCAGATGAAATTCGTTGGAACTCAGATCAGAATATTTGGGGCTAAAGATCCGGGGCACGGCATTGCTGCTGTATCCGTAGATGGGGGYAGTGAAGTTGATGCGGATCTATATGCAACTTCCCGGCAAAACGGCTTTAACTGGTATTCCTCACCTGTCTTACCGTTTGGCGAGCATACAATTAAAGTAAGAGTTTCGGGAAGAAAAAACAGCGCTGCATCCAATTTCTTTCTCTCACTTGAACGTGCCGAAGTCAATACGCGTACGATCATTGAGAATGGAGTTGTTGGTGTAGACAACAATCAATTTAATTATACGGGTACATGGAATGGTGGCAATGAAAGTGCAAGCGCAACGACGGATGATTCCTACCAGATGAAATTTAACGGTAAGCAAATGATCCTGATCGGGACTAAAGCGCCCGGAGAAGGC
>NZ_JBFTQB010000781.1:0-3163 GCF_056398785.1 Paenibacillus sp. 01T422
TTGTTAACTACCTCCTGGGATGTATAAATAATGTTCGAAATTTTAAATGATTAACCTTTGATAAGTGTCAGTTGTTGTTTCAAACGACGTACATCGCCAGGAGCCATAACTGGGTTCGTGGACAAAACGCGTTTTTGCTTCGATGATTTACCGGAAAGCAAGTGGTTCTTACCTTGTTTGTATCTCATCACTTTGCCTGTGCCAGTAATTTTGAAACGGCCTTTCAGGCTGCTGTGTGTTTTCATTTTCGGCATGGTGGTTGTTCCTCCTAATTTAGTATACCGCCTAGGTTGTTGCCTTCGGCGTTAAGATCATGATCATGCTTCTTCCCTCAAGCTTAGGAGCGCGCTCCTGTGAGGAAATGTCGGCTGTTTCAGTAGCCAGACGTTCAAGCACTCTGCGACCAATCTCCGAGTGCGCTATTTCGCGCCCGCGGAACCTGACGCTGGCTTTCACTTTATCGCCTTCGCCAAGAAATTTAACCGCATTGCGAAGCTTCGTTTGGAAGTCATGCTCATCGATTGTCGCGCTTAAGCGAATCTCTTTGATATCCACGATCTTCTGGTTCTTACGAGCTTCTTTCTCTTTCTTCTGTGTTTCATAACGGAATTTACCGTAATCCATAATGCGGCATACCGGCGGCTTCGCCGTTGGTGCCACATTTACCAAATCCAAGTTCGCGTCCTGTGCGATTTGAAGAGCTTCGCGAATCGGCGTAATACCGAGTTGTTCTCCGTCCGCCCCGATCAGGCGTACTTCCTTCACACGAATCTCATCATTAATCATATGGTCTTTGCTAATAGTGTTCCACCTCCAGAAAGTATGTACCTCTATCCAATATAAAAAAGATGTGGGCGCGCAGTGGCCCACATCTTCATCAATAACAGGTTTAAGCAACCTATTGAGCATTCTTGATGATTCATTCAAACCAGCCGACACTATAGTCAGTCAGGTGAGAAGCGGGCGCCTCTGCTTTTACTTGAAGTATAATATCATCTCGGTGAAAAAAAGTCAACTAACTTGTTTGCTTTTCATTTCATCCAGGCGAATAACGCGTGTATGCTCAGTGTGGCTCCATTGCTTGTTGTTTTGCGTAAAGAACGCATAGAACGTAATCGGCCACCAAGACACCATAAACACAGGGTATAAAATTAAATATTTATAAACTTTGCGTGGCGCCTTCTCAATCATCATAGAGAGTGGCAGCAGCACGAAAATGGCGAAACTCACAGAGTTAAAGAAAACCGGATTGATATCAGCAAGCATAGGCGTTTCCGACCAGCCCGGTGTTATGGATTTGATCCACAGCAACACGGTGATAATCGCTCCGAAGAAGAAGTTATATACGTTCGCGGAGTATATAGCCGCGTCAATCTTCGTCCAGCTGCCTTCTTTGATACCTTGCCACAATAGTGGGAAGAAGTAACGCTTAGCCACGTCAAAGTGCCCTTGCATCCAGCGCAGACGCTGTTTGGCTGATGCTCTGAACGTAAGCGGCTTCTCATCATAAACGAACGCTTCGTAATTGTAAGTCGGTCTAATTCCCATCTTGATACAACGCATCGAGAACTCCAAGTCCTCAACCAGGCTGGTAGCTCCCCATCCAATCTGCTTTAACAGCTTGGACTCAAAACACATGCCCGTACCGCCTAAATAGTTGGCAAGGCCCAAGTTCGTGCGGGGCATCTGCCAGAAACGGTTCGCAAAGTAGTACGAAATTGCATAGGAACCAGTAACCCAGGAATCGTTCGGATTCTTGCTATCTAAGTAAGCTTGAATCACTCTGGAACCGGAGCAAAGATCATTGTTCATGTGAAGCAGATAGTCTTGGCTAGCAAGATTGTCGGCATCGAACATGACAACCGCGTCATACTGACGCTCGCGCTTCCAAAGCTCTTTCAGCATCCATTCAATCGCATAACCCTTGCCTCTTAAGTTCGGGTTGTGACGCTCCATGGCATAAACGCCATGACTGCGTGTAATTGCCGCTGTGTTATCCGTACAGTTATCACAAATCACGAAGATGTCATAGAGCTCTTTGGGGTAATCCAAAGACTTCAGATTCTCGATCAATGCGCCAACGACTTGCTCCTCGTTATGAGCTGCGACTAGAACAGCAAACGATTTTTGCGGTGCAAATTTCTGTTTGTTTTTCGGACGGTACCATCCGAAGAATGTTAAAAAAAACTGATACGCACCGACGAGCGCCAAGCCAATCTGAAACGTAAGCACAATCTTGTCAAGCATGAAGCAAAGTCCCCCTTTTTGTTTATGCACACAAGCTATCTTTTTATACGCATAGTGCGCAATTATGTACAGGTGAATTAACCGTTCTTGATTTTCCTCTCTTTCCCCCTATTTGTCAAAGTCTACAAAAACCGAAAAATAGCCGGTTCTCTGAGATTTAAGGGGAACGGACACATACTTTACCGCATGTGCTTGAAATCAGATCGTTAAAGTCCTGTTTTCAACGTTTTTCATTTTATTGTGTACAAAAAGTTCACCATTTAGACCAACCAGTAACCCCTCATGTGTTTCGGGTTTATTATAATTCACCCGAGCTTCCCCTGACAACTTTTGCCGGGTCCGATCCAATTACGGTTCTGCATCCAAGTTCTGAGGTATCCTTCATAACATTCGCCGGAATTTCCCGCAGAGAGTCCGTCATCAGGAAATCTCATTCAGGAGGACCCTAACACCCCGACTTACAGCATAACGGACTCTACAACATCGATGCCATACGACCTAAGCACTGACTTTCTTTCGGGCATTTTTCAACCTGAACCGCGCTGTGTCGACACCTAATTCAAAAAATCCTGAATTGAAAGGGTTTACAAAAACAGCGTTCTAGGCACAATGGAACGGGATAGCTATTCGACATTTAGGGTAAAATAAAAGGAATACTATACCATTATTTCCATGATTCATTCTTTTTACCCGACCTCAATAATGTAAACGTATATTTCGAAAAATTTATTACTGAGTTAATCTCCTTTTAATAAATGTTCTTTATAATTTGAAATAGCAGATATCTCAAGTTTCGAAGGAGGCTACTACTCATGAGCAGAGTCGTGAACTGGCTTCAGCATCATGAAACACGCATGTTCCACTTTGTGAATCAACGTATTCAGCACTTCTTCCTCGATCATTTCTTTTCTAGAAT
>NZ_JBFTQB010000782.1:0-4794 GCF_056398785.1 Paenibacillus sp. 01T422
GAGTATAGTGCCGCCTTGCCATTTCGTCAACCGTCTGAAGATGGGATAAAAGGTGAAAGTTTTCCAAAGCTCTGTACACTTTTTAACTCATGGTCATTTGTTATGATGGGTGAACACAGACGTTGACGATACTATGAAACTGGTGATGGCGCATGACATTCTTTCAATTCCACCCTAATGTGCGACTGCGCATTGCTCTGAGCTTTCTGACCAACATACTAAGCAATATGGTTATTCCATTCATGTCAATTTATTTTGCACGTACACTCGGCACAACGATCGCTGGCACAGCGACGACCATCTCCATTGCTGTAGCTCTAATCAGCGCCACGATTGGTGGTCATTACRCAGACCGGGTCGGCCGCAAAAAAATGATGCTAATCGGAGAAGGCGTTGCCCTTCTGGCTTATGCCATCATGACCTTCGCTAATTCGCCAATCTGGCATTCCGCAGGACTCACGCTCATTATGACAGTGATCAGTACAGCCTCTTGGGGGTTAAGCAAGCCCGCTGTAGAAGCCATGCTGATTGATGTATCTGGACCTGATACTCGTAAAGCTATCTATCGGATAAATTATTGGTCCAACAATCTGGCAATTTCCGTTGCGGGGATGATTGGTGGTTTCTTCTTTAGCGACTATCTCTTTGAACTTCTTCTCGTTGCTAGCGTAATGTCACTTGTTGCGCTACTGGTGACAGCTTTTTTCATGGCAGAAACGATGCCAGCCGAGATAGTTAACGCCACGGATGAAGGAGTGCAACCTTCTAGTCCTAAACGCATATCGATGTATAATCGGTATAAAGAGGTGCTGCGCGACCGCAGATTCCTCATCTATTTGATCTCCAGTGTTCTTATCGTTTCGGTGGAAATGAATTTAAACGGATATATCGGCATCCGACTCGCTCAGGATATCCATCACACCCMTTGGTTTCCCGGTATGTCAGCCACCATCGATGGTCTGCCGCTCGTCGGCGTTCTCCGCACAGAGAATACACTTGCAGTAGTCCTGCTCTCCCTCTTTGTTGGCCGCCTGCTCAAGGGAAATTCCGACACCAGGATGATGCTGTTCGCCATGTTTCTTAACGTGGCCGGTTATACATATCTTGTTTTTGGCAGCCAACCGATTATGCTTATGCTGCTAATGCTCGTTGCCACTATAGGTGAGCTGACCTATGTGCCTTTGAAACAATCGCTGCTTGTACAACTTGTCCCCGACCACGCTCGCAGCTCCTATATGGCGCTCAGCAGCATGACGAATCGCGTTGCTATTATGCTAAGCGGGCTAAACATGATCATCGGTGGTTTTCTGCCGTCCGGGGCAATGGCGCTGTTCATTCTGCTGACTGGCGTCGCTGGAATTGGCTTAATGGCGACCATTCTGCCCAGCTTGAAGGAAACGGAGCATAAGGTGCGTCCTGCGGCATTTTCACCTAGGAGCCGATAGGAAACATCCGGCTATTTGCAATAAGGATCAAACCTTCCCCTTTGTAATAAGTGCAAAAAGTACAGGTAATTTGATTGCATTAATGCCATTTAGCTAACTATGATGTAAAAAGTACAGGTAATATCTGTGAACTGAGCTATTTTGGCGATTTTTGGTGAATTTACCTGTATAAAATGCAGCCATTAATTGAAATTGCATGGAGAGTGCTGATTTTGATGTACTTTCTGCAGTTGTACTAAGTAGGCTCCCTTACACCAACCTGCAGCCGGCAATTTGCGTGGAACAACCGTGCTCAGTTCCCCCTTATTTCAGGACAACAAAAAAGGCTGTATCAAAAGGTCGTTGATGACCTTCTGATACAGCCCCTTTAATTTTTAATTAGTAAGTTAAACCAGAGTATAGCGGTGTTAGCAGTAATACCGATTTCATCAAGCACGTGCTCAGCGTCTTTACCTGTAATGTTCAGGTTGCGCAGATCAACCAGCATCAAGTGGTTATCTGTACCGCCGGATACAAGGTTAATCCCCTCAGCTGTCAGTGCAGTCGCCAATGCTTGCGCGTTGTTGATGACGTTTTGGCCGTAAGTTTTGAAATCCGGTTGCAGAGCTTCACCGAAGGAAACGGCTTTTGCAGCAATCGTGTGCATCAAAGGACCACCCTGGGAACCAGGGAATACAGCTTTATCAATTGCAGCTGCCCAAGCTTTGCGCGTAAGAATCATACCGCCGCGAGGACCGCGAAGCGTTTTGTGCGTTGTAGTCGTAACGAAATGTGCATGAGGCACTGGGTTCGGGTGCAAGCCTGCAGCAACTAGACCAGCGATATGCGCCATATCAACGAAGAACAATGCGCCTACATCATTAGCGATGGAGGCCAGTGCTTCGAAATCGATCGTACGCGGGTATGCACTAGCACCAGCAACAAGCATGCGAGGCTTATGTTTGAAAGCCGCTTTACGAACATCGTTATAGTCGATGCGGAAATCTTTTTCACTAACGCCGTAAGCAACGAAGTTGTAAAGAATACCGGAAGCATTAACTGGGCTACCGTGTGTTAAGTGACCACCGTGTGCAAGGTTCATACCCAGAACAGTGTCGCCAGGGTTTAGAGCTGCCAAGTAAACAGCCATGTTCGCTTGCGCACCAGAGTGCGGTTGAACGTTCGCGTGCTCAGCCCCGAAAAGCTCTTTCGCGCGGTCGCGAGCAATATCTTCTACGATGTCTACATATTCGCAGCCGCCGTAGTATCTTTTGCCTGGGTAACCTTCTGCGTATTTGTTCGTCAGCACTGTACCCATTGCTTCAAGAACTGCTTCACTTACGATGTTTTCAGAAGCGATAAGCTCGATTTTGTCACGTTGGCGACCAAGTTCGAGGTTCATAGCTTCTACGATTTTTGGATCTTGTTTACTTAGAAAGTTTGTCATATGGAATTCCTCCTAAAGGATAGTTTATATCTATAAGTTAACCTAGCAATCCGCATCTGGCGCGGCTTGCTGATAGAGCTGATCAGCTGCCTCCGGTGTATAAACGGCTCTTGTGCCGCCAATCAATTTAGGCCGTGTAAACGCCATGGTCACATAAGCATGACCCATATTCCGCACGGGAGGCCGTGCAGGCACAGCAACCCGCCGCAGATGCATCCCGATCAGCGTGCTGCCAATATCAATCCCGGCATGCGCCTGGATCGTCTCAACGACAACAGGTTTCGCGAAGTGGCGATACGCGTATGAGGCCATTGAACCCCCGGCTTTTGGCACCGGAATGACCGACACAGGCTCAAGCTGAGGGGAGATCGCGAATAGATCCTCCTCAATGACGAGCGCGCGGTTCAAATGCTCGCAACACTGGAAAGCCAAGTGCAAACCGAACTCGCGGCTTATGCGCTGCGCTGTCTCAAAAATCGGCCGAGCGGCATCCAGCGTCCCTGATGTCCCAATCCGATGACCGAGTATTTCACTCGTGCTCGTACCAATGACCAGAATTTGTCCTGGCCGTAGATGGCCCACCTTAACCAACTCACGAAGATTTGTTTCCAAATCCTCTGCGATCGTGTGAAGTATGGAATTTGTCATGGTAGTCACCCTTATGGATGAATCGCGAAGCGATCTTCGATGCTTTGCAACTTGTTAATGCGGTTCTGGTGACGAACACCTTGCGAAAATTCTGTTTCCAGCCAAATTTTCACGATTTCCTCGGCAACACCCGGTCCGATGACACGCTCGCCTAATGCTAGTACATTCGTATCATTGTGCTCCCGCGTAGCTTTAGCCGAAAATAGATCATGGACCAGCGCGCAACGGACGCCTGGAACCTTATTCGCGGCAATCGACATCCCAATGCCTGTTCCGCAGATCAGAATCCCTTTGTCAGCTTCGCCTGAGACCACATCGTCGCAAACCTTCATCGCATAATCCGGATAATCAACGGAATCTGCAGAGCTGCACCCGTAATCTATGACCTGATGGCCTAATGATTCAATAAATGGAATGATAACATCTTTCAAACGGTAGCCTGCATGATCCGCACCTAACGCAATTTTCATGGATAGAACGCTCCTTTGCTTGTTCGAATTCGACCATTCTATTATATCCCAAAGTCCACCAGAAAACGAAAAAAAGAGCGGACACGCTAGAAATAGCGCGTTGCTCTTTTGCCCAGGCGACCGGCCGTATAGCTCAATGCTCCATTGTGGTTACTCCCACTCGTCGCCAGTTACATTGAGTCTTGCTTGATAGATCCATCTTATCGCATTATGTGCGAGGTGTAAAGATGTCTCCGCAAATCATTTCCCAGGCTGCGGGTCATCTTTTCGCTCGCGAAGCTTTTTAACCAATTTATCTAAACTTCCGTTAATTTCAATCGCCGTTTGCCGGTAAACTTCCAATGGGCCTCCGAATGGGTCAGAAATATCGTAATCCGGAATTGAATCTTCTAGCATATAAATCCGATTCCGCTCCTCGACTGTTACCGTTTGGGAAAGAGCCTGCTTAAGCTGAACTTCCGTCACCAGCTTTTCTCTTTCCTCAATGGCCTGAAGGATACGATGATCGTCCTCTACATATTCTTTGAGTGTAAAAATCTTATCAATCGCACCCGGGAACCGCTGGATAACCGTACGTTTATGCCCCATCGTCATTGTCAAAATGAGATCTGCCCACTTCACCTCTGACTCCTGAATTGCTAACGAACGAATGGAGTCCTTGAACCCTGCCTCTTGTAGCAGTGCTGCACTGTTTCGGGAGATCGGAGCGCCCGTCATCGCGGATACTCCTGCTGAACGAACTTCCGCCGCAAGTCCTTCTTGGTGCACCCTGATACGCAGCAAACCTTCGGCTAATGGACTGCGG
>NZ_JBFTQB010000783.1:0-3722 GCF_056398785.1 Paenibacillus sp. 01T422
ACCTAGAGCTATCAATGTGCCAATAGCCACAGCGCCAGTACGTCCTTTTCCGCCGCCACAATGGAATCCGACCTTTTTACCGCTCTTATAAGCCTCTACGACATGATTTATAGCTTGTTGGAATAGTTGGTCTTGTGGATCTTCCGCATTGTCACCAAGCGGCACCTGAAGCCATTCTACGCCATCTGCAGGATAGGCACTCTCCGTAGCCTCACCACGTAAGTCGACAACAACCTCAACGTTCTCGTTTTTTATCATGTCCTCGACGTCTGAAGCTCCGCCGAAAAATATTTTGTCTTCTACCAAAGCTTGATAATTTTTCTGCATATCGGACTCCTTACTTTTTCTTAAAGGGTGTGAATTCAATTGTTACTGGCGAGGATGGTGCTGAAGGAGGGGCACAACATAGAGACATATCCTGCAAATCCCCTGCAGATTCAAACTCCGAATCCTCTTTGGTGTAAAAAATTTCCCAGGCATTACCGTCCGGATCATAAACCCAGACTTTATCTTGAACCGCATAACAGCATGTGGTGTTCATCTCATCAATGAGAAGAAGTCCGCTTTGTCTTAAACGTTCGCCCATAGCCAGAACATCTTCCGTGTTATCCACCTGGAATCCCAAATGATTAAGGACGCCCTTTTTCTCAAAAGGTCGAACATTTAAGGAAAAGTGAAGGGCTGGATCATCCAACTCAAATTTAGCGTAGTTGTCTTTTACTTTAGTAGGCTCTGTACCAAAGAAAGCATGGTAAAAATCGAGCGACTTCTGAAGGTTTGAACAGTTAACCGCAACGTGCATTCTTATGGTTTGAGATGTCGATACCATCTTCTTTCATTGTTGCAACTGCACGTGGATTTAATCCGTGGGCTTCTAAACCAGCACTTTTTACTTCGTATTTATCCCCGCCTAAAGCTTTTAAATATCCATCAGCGATTTGGCTGCGGCATGAGTTTCCTGTGCAAAGAAAATAAACTAACGGTTTTTTGTTCTCCATGGTTTCATTTCTCCTTTTGTGTAGGACCAGCTAAGGCTTAAGCGCCTCGATGCCCTTTTTTCATTTGTTTTGTACCTAGAATAGCTTTTATGATCAGTGCGCAGACTACTACAACGACTGCAATTGCAACAATTAACAACCAAATATTCATACTTGTTGTATTAATAACGTGAAGCCATAAATAAAGCCCAGTGAGGGTAATCAAGAGCGTTGGGACAGTAAGGATGATACCTGTCTTAAAATAATTGCCCCATGTGATTTTTACACCTTTCGTAGATAGAACATGAAGCCATAAAAGCGTTGCGAGTGACCCGATAGGTGTTATCTTAGGCCCAAGATCGCTTCCAACAACATTGGCGTAAATCAGTGCTTCTCGTATAATACCT
Source organism: Paenibacillus sp. 01T422 (assembly GCF_056398785.1). Classification (NCBI taxonomy): domain Bacteria; kingdom Bacillati; phylum Bacillota; class Bacilli; order Caryophanales; family Paenibacillaceae; genus Paenibacillus; species Paenibacillus sp. 01T422. Next base: position 1,385 of record NZ_JBFTQB010000783.1, read on the forward strand.
TCTGTATTTGTACCTTTAATGGCAAGAGCATCAATCATAACCGTCGGCATGTTATTCATAATGGAGGACAAAATAGCCGACAAGAAGCCCATTCCTACTGTTGCAACAAATAATCCTTGTCCTGCTAAGTTCTCAACTACCGTTCCTAGGGCATCGGTGAGACCGACGTTTTTAAGGCCATAAACCACGACATACATGCCGATAGAGAATATGACTACAGCCCACGGAGCATCTTTAATCACTCGTTTTGTTTCGATCACTTTACTGGATCTAGCCATTAAAATGAAGATCAGTGCTACGACTCCTGCGATGATGGAAACAGGAATTTTAATAAATCCGCTGCTTATATACGCGACGAGAAGGATACCCAGGATAACCCATGACATTTTGAAAAGCTTAAGATCTTTGATGGCATTTGATGGTTGCTTTAATTGTTTCATGTCGTAATTCGTTGGAATGTCCTTTTTGAAATAAACGTACAAGACCACCAAACTTGCTGCTAATGAAAACAAGCTCGTGACAATCATGCGGCTTGCATAAGTGACAAAGTCGATTCCGAAGAAGTCCGCAGAAACGATGTTCACTAAGTTGCTTACAATCAGAGGCAAAGAAGTTGTATCTGCAATGAAACCACTTGCCATGATGAAAGGCAAAATCATTTTATCTGGCAGCTTCAACGCTCGGACCATCGCTAATACAATTGGCGTTAGAATTAACGCTGCACCATCATTTGCGAAAAAGGCAGCAACTGCCGCGCCTAATAAAATGACGTACACAAACATGAGTCGTCCGTTTCCTTTTGCAATCCTCGCCATATGCAAGGCAGCCCATTCAAAAAATCCGATATTGTCTAGGATTAAGGAAATGAGAATAATTGCGACAAAAGCGAGTGTAGCATTCCAAACAATGGATGTAACCGTCAGTACATCGTGGAAAGACACGACTTGGAAGATAAGAGCTAGGATAGCACCGGCAGAAGCAGACCATCCAATACTGAGGCCCTTAGGCTGCCAAATAACAAAAGTTAACGTAATAAGAAAAATAAGTACCGCAATGTAAGTCATGGTTCCTCCTAATCACAACAATTTAGATCTTCACAAGATATGGCATCCACTTTTTCTTTTTGGGATGGCAGGTGCTGAAAAAACTCGTTCAGAAAGGGTTTATCCTCAATATTTAAAGAATAAAACACCCATTGGCTCTTTTTGGCCTCTTTTACTAAACCGCCAGCCTTCAGTTTTCGCATATGCTGACTCACATTGGGCTGACTGGTTTGTAAGAGTTCAACAAGCTCATATACACATAGCTCACGTTCTTTGAGCAGAGAGAGAATGGTTAATCTCATTTTGTCTCCAAGCAGCTTACAAACTTCAGATAATTGTTCAATATCGGACAAAATTACACGCTCCTTTGCATCTGTACATTCAAGGATGAAGATCATGCGGCTCTAATATTTAGCCTTCTGCTATTTGATTCGTAAATTATTATATAATCATTTACTTATATATTAAAGTTGAGATTTTGTAAAGTATAATCGAGTATTAATCAAAATAAATTGATTTAACTCTTGAGTTTTCCAATTATTACGTGTTAAGATTAATTAATCAAATAAAGTTGATTTAATGAGGCGGCTGCGATGTTGAACTCTTACAGTATGGAGAAACTCATGCCGCAGTCAAAGGAGAGATGTCCATGAGTCAGGTTCACAATGATGAGGTACGTCAACATGTTCGCAGTCGCTATAAACAGATTGCAGTTGAGAGCATTCCTAGTGCAAGTTGTTGCTCCTCCACTACGCCAGCAACAAGCTGTTGTAACACTCCTGATGAAGTATCCTCAAAATTAGGTTACTCTAATGAAGAACTAAATGTTGTTCCAAATGGTGCAAATCTCGGTTTAGGATGTGGAAATCCTCAAGCAATAGCGTCACTAAAATTGGGAGAAGTTGTTCTTGATTTGGGCAGTGGTGCAGGTTTTGACGTATTTTTGGCCTCTAGACAAGTTGGAGAAACGGGTAAAGTTTATGGAGTCGATATGACACCAGAAATGGTTAGTCGTGCACGTCAAAATGCTCAGAATCATGGATATGAAAATGTAGAGTTTCGTCTCAGTGAAATTGAGCATTTGCCGATACTGAATGATTCCATTGATGTTATTATTTCAAACTGTGTTATTAATTTGTCACCGGATAAACAGCAAGTGTTTAATGAAGCATTTCGTGTATTAAAACCAGGTGGTCGTTTAGCAGTATCCGATGTGGTTATGACTTCTGAACTTCCAGAAGAACTAAAAAGTGATATTAGATCATTAGCTGGATGTGTATCAGGGGCATCTACTG
>NZ_JBFTQB010000784.1:0-3138 GCF_056398785.1 Paenibacillus sp. 01T422
GTTGTATCCTTCCCACCGTTCAGTCTTTATGCGGCTTCCAAGTTTGCACTTGAAGGCTTCTCGGAGGCATTCGCGCAGGAATTCGCAAGCTTCGGGATCAAGACGACGATTGTGGAGCCAGCCGTTTTTGCAACCGAGTTCCTCGGACACTCTTTGGAGCAGACCGAGAAAAAGCCGGAGTATATCCCGTACTACGAAGCTTATGAAAAAGGATTATCAAACATCAAGATTGGCGAACCGGCCAAAGCCGTACAATATATTATTTCCGTAATTAAAGAAGGCAATGCGCCGCTGCGGCTACCCGTTGGCTCGCAATCTGCGTATTCAATTCGTGATGCTTATAATAAACGGATGGAAGAACTGAGCGCATGGTACGATCGATCAGCTGAAGCAGACTCGAAATAATTATAGAACATTAGTAGAAGGCAGTACGCTAGGTATAGCGGGCTGCCTTTTTGGCGCTTACCCGAGTAGATCGTTTTCAACTTTTCTTCTTGACCCTAACACTTATAGTAGGGTTTAAAATGAGATTATCTTGAAGAAAATTTACAGAAAAGGAAAGGAGAACGTTATGGATATTACTCCACAAGAAGAAGTCATGATAAAGGCCCTGCGTGAAGCCGCATTGCCTCCTCTGTTTGTACTCATTCGAATTCGAAATGATATTATGAATGACTCCGTAAATGTAGAAGAGCGCCRGAGAGATGACGTCCAGGGAGCATTAGAAAAATACATCGGCCCGCTCTGGGAAGATTATCATGATGCAAAGAACACATAAGCAATAGGGGCACTTTCAACGAGTAGGAGGAACTACAGGCCGCTATATTGCTCAAAAGCAACCTTATCCGCCTCCAGGGGGAACTACAGTCTGCTATTTTGTCATTTCCACCGTAAAAACTTGCCATGGATGCAAAATAAGCACCTGTAGATACGATCAAAGAGGAAACGGCTTGGTTTTCTCGAAATAAGGGACTCCAGTTCCTTCGGGTATAGGTTTTAGCCGATTAAGACCGTCAGGTGGATTCAATCCCTGACGGTTTTTCCTATTTCCACTTGATGCAATTGGATTATTATGGTGTAATATATACAAACGTTTGTTCGTTTTTTTTACTGATGCCTCATTTATTCCTATAGAAAATTAGCGGGTGATTAAATGAAACTAGAACGATTAATATCGATTACTTATGCGCTTTTAAATAATGAAGTGATATCTGCTTCTGAGCTCGCGAACAAATATCAGGTCTCTCAAAGAACCATATATCGTGATATAGAGGCTATTTGTGCGGCAGGAATCCCTGTAGTATCCCATCAAGGCGTCAATGGCGGTTATGGAATTATTAAAGCGTATAAAATGGAGAAAAGTTTATTACATGACAACGATATAGAGTCTTTAATCACGCTTCTTCATAGCACGGCGACAGTGTTCAATGATGAGCGAGCAACGGAGACTATGCATAGGCTTCAAACCATTCAAAGCGATAAAATGCCAAGCCTGACCATCGATTTAGGAAGTTGGCGAGCTAACAATGCAATGCTGCATATGCTTCGAGCTGCCATAAACGCTAGACATGTCATTCATTTTGAATATTTGAACGCTAAGAATGAGAGGGCTAATCGGGTAGTTGAGCCAGTCAGCCTGCTGTTTAAGTATTATACTTGGTATTTACATGGGTATTGTAGAGCTCGTAAGGACTATCGTGTATTTAAACTTACAAGAATGATAGATTTGATTACCATGTCTGAAATATATCCGTGTATTCACTCAACGTTTCTACAAGATTTTTCTTTGGACTATCAGAAACAAGAAATCGTGGGAGCTGTTCTTCATATTTCAGGCAAATCATTGGCACATGCCTTGGATTGTTTTTATGCGGAGGATAAATACTTTCATGAAGATGGCACGCTTACGGTTACCATTATTAATCCTTTAGAAGTCGAATGGTTAGTTGAAACGATATTAAGTTTTGGTGAAGATGTGGAGGTTCTTGAACCACTCATGTTAAGGCATTTGCTCCAAGAGAAAATTGAAAAAATGTTAAATCGGTATCTATAAGTATGACAGACAGCTGTCATACTTGTTTGATTATAATGAGTTTAAAGCGAAGATAAATCATCTTAACAGGGAATTGGAGGTACACATCGTGCATCATTATCCGCATTTTTTTGAAGAAAAGATAAAAGAGCATAGATTGGAACTCAAAGAGATTGAAAGTAATGCCTGGAAGTGGACGCGATCAAACGCGAAACAATCAAAACCAAATAAATTCACTGTGCTAACTAGTCTTCTGGCACTAATCGGACTGAAATGATAACCAGCGCCTCCCCTGAGTCATTTGGAGGTGTTTTTCTTTTTGGGGATGGGGGAAATTTATTTTATTTGTTTTTGCTCTTGTATAATTCGACAGACTGTTGTAATTTAAAACGGACTATAAAGATAGAGAACTACTAAAGTAGTCCTCAGGAGAGGGAAGTGAAGAAACAAATGAAGCAATACAATACTAAGGCTATCATGGCATCGCTGCTGATCTGCGGCTTCGTAGGCATGTTCAGCGAGACGGCACTCAACATAGCTATTAGTAATTTAATGGACGTGTTCCAGATTTCAGCTGCCACTGCACAGTGGTTAACGACAGGGTTTTTGCTGACTCTCGGCATTCTAATGCCGATGACTGGATTACTGTTGCAATGGTTGACAACAAGGCAGCTTTTCGTCGTGTCGCTTGCGAGCTCGATCGTAGGAACATTGGTTGCCGCGCTTGCCATGAATTTTGAAATGCTGATGGTCGCTCGCGTTCTTCAGGCAGCTGGCATGGGTCTATTGATTCCACTCATGTTTAATACAATTCTTGTCGTATATCCCCCGGAGAAACGCGGTGCAGCGATGGGCTTCGTKGGTCTAGTTATCATGTTCGCACCGGCAACTGGCCCTACTGTGGCTGGACTTCTAATCGAATATTTAACATGGCACTACATTTTTTGGTTATCTCTTCCGTTCTTGATTATTGGACTTCTCATCGGTATGAGAAATCTGGAAAATGTCACCGAAGTCACCAAACCTCGGATCGATGTAATCTCCATTATTCTATCAACCATAGGGTTTGGCGGGGTCGTCTTTGGCTTCAGTAAAGCAGGTGAAGG
>NZ_JBFTQB010000785.1:0-3134 GCF_056398785.1 Paenibacillus sp. 01T422
GTCTTAAATAGTTGAAGTAGAATTGCATCAATGAGTCCGTTAAAGTTCGTTAATCTAACGAGGAATTTTAGTTCAATAAACACAACTAATRGAGGCTGCCGGCATGATCGGMAGCCTCTATTACGTTAACGTAATGAGCAGTGCAGTTCCAATTTATGGTATCATGCCAATAGGAATAATATTACTTTGAATGAGATTGGAGACTTATGGGATGAGAATGTATACTGACCCTAAAGATGAAGCTTACGAGCAAGTAATAGATTTGGCGATACGAAAATCGGAATGTTTTGTGCTTGGGGAGAAATTTCCGGCTGATGTTGTACGAGGCCATTACATAAACGTATTGGAAAGGTTAGAACCGTACTTGGTGAAGACAATTGTGATCCAAGGCAATAATATGGATGAAGTTAGACAAATAAGAAATACCTATCGCAGTCATGCCTTTTATACCGCGGGAACCTACTATTTTTATAGATGCTGTGAAGAAAGCGGGAATCTACTGAAGCAAATGGCAAACCGTTTGTCGGATTGGATTTATCCTAACCTGCCTGAAGACTTGTGTTTCTTGAAAGAAGGCGGCGGAGACTACCTTTTCTCGGTTGTGCATGAACATATCTATGGTATGGAAGTAAATGAGGAAGAAGCAATCGAATTGATGGATCGAATTACAGGTCTTTTTTTGGAGTTAAAGGCTCACCGGAATCTGGATCGTCTGCTAGATGATGCCATTAAGCATAAAACCGATTGGCTATATATAGGTGGACATTGTCTGACAGAGCTGCCTGAGAAAATCCGGGACCTTACAGAATTACGTGATCTAGAAATTTTTGAACAGGATCTTTATCGTCTACCCGAAGGGCTATTCGAGTTAAGTAAGCTTGAACGCTTGAAAATCATGACGGCTGATTTGGAGGGTATTCCCGCATCCATAGCCAGGCTGAAGAACCTGAGAGAGTTTTGCATTCATTGTGGGAGCTCGGATCGACCGATTTCCGGGTGGCGGGCCAAGCCGAAAGAAGAGATCAGCCTAAATCGCATCCCACCGGAGATTGGAGAACTGGAGCAACTGGAACAGCTTATTATTCAATATACCTCGATCCAAGAGCTACCACTCGAGCTAGAGAAGCTAAATCACTTGCGAATCTTGAATTTTGGAATATGTATGATCAATCGGAAACCTGATTTCCTCTATGGTATGAAGCAACTGAAATACATTAATGTGTCACAGGGTTCGTTATGGGAATCGATTGAATCAGAACAGTAGCTAAAATAACTATAGTTGAACGCATTTTGGAGCGGTTATTTTTAACGTTACACGAGATAAGTTTAATTATGAACACAGGAGATGTGAGATATGAAGATCGCGGGAGAGCTCGTCACAGAGACGTTTGAGTATGATGGTGGTCGTCAGGTTACGGTATACGTCCCTCCGGATCCACCCCAGGCAGTCGTTTTCGCCGGGGACGGTCAGCTTATTTCGCAGTGGGGCGGGTACCTCGAGGCCGCCGACGTTCCGCCTACGATGATCGTTGGTAGCTACCGAACGGCTGATAAGGATGAGATGGTGCGCATCCATGAGTACTCACCGCCGTTCGACCAGAAACGGTTCGCGGCACATGAGAGGTTCTTCGTTGAAGACGTCCGCCGATGGGTGCGATCGCGCTTCAGCGTCGCGCTGCCCGCCAAACGCACCGCGGTTTGCGGCGTGTCGGCGAGTGGAGAACTCTCACTCGCCATAGGGCTTCGGCATCCGGACATCTACGGTGCGGTCTTCTCCGCATCGCCAGGCGGGGGCTACCGACCGCCTGCTGTGATGCCAAGCCCGCTACCGCGCACATACCTCGTAGCCGGCACACTGGAGCCGTTCTTCCTCGAGAACGCGACCCGGTGGGCGGCTGCGCTGCGCGATGCAGGTGCGGACGTTGAAATGAGAGAGCGGGTCGCGTCGCACGACGATGTGATGTGGCGAGAAGAGTTCTCGCTGATGGTAGCGTGGGCGTTTGGACGATAGACATCCGCCGAGCCCGGGTCAAGCAGGTTTGACTCACATCTGTCCCGCCTACTCCGATGACATTGCAAGCCCTGATGGTGAGCAGCCCAATCGTCCTGGCTTGCATCGTCAGCGGATCGTCCGGTAGTGACCATCGCGTGAATCATCATTCTGCTAACTCAGAACGATAGTTTAATTAACCTCTTTAAAACTTAGCTCTGCACAGCTTAAGAGGCCGTCCAGAATCCACTGGCCGGCCTCTAATCCAAGCGAACTAAATTGGTTACCTGTTGATTCGGGTATTCCTAAGTTATATGTTCACAAGATTGAATTGGGTGAACTGTTCGGGATAAATCTGTTTTTGGTAGTTGTACCTGTTACGGTATGAGTGTGCCCGTTTGCTTCTTTAAATACAATCGTGAAGCGATGAAAGTGATTCGGACCGCCACCATGTGGACCAACACCGTTGATGGACAGGCCCGTTTGACCAGAGTACGTATGCCGATGTCCATCTTGCGTTGTAGTCACCCCGTGAAACGTGTGAAAGTGCGAACCCGGAACTCGCACGACGACGTCTGACGAGTTCAGAAACAGATGTTGATGTCCCCGATTGGCAGACGTAACACCAGACATAATGTGGCGAACACGATTGACAGTTGGACTACTGCTACACTTCAATCTGCTACACTTCAATGATTATCAACCACCTTCTATAAAGTAATACAGTAGCATATTATGCGATTGTAGAACTTGACACAGGCATCTGGAACAGTTTAATAGACTAAATCTAGAGAAAACGGTTATAGTTTTCGACATACATAGAAGGTGTGAAGGAGGAGTTTCTGCTCTTGTTCTTTGGATGCCAGAAGGGACAATCTCTGACAATCGGGTCAGCGCCCTCTATCTTGACATGTGATGGTGTTAAAGTCCAACATAGTGTGTTGAAAAGAGAGCGCAAAAACATACACCAAGTTTCGCCGCAGAAGATTAATCTGAAATAGATGTCATTACGCTAACTGGGAACGTTAGTTCAATCCACAGGAAGAGACGGGAGCCATGGGCTGCCGTTTTCTCAACGCTAGTGGATGAGTTTGCTGGCTGAGTGTTAGTTCCTTTTTTGTATTCCTGACTTACGGTATTGAAG